>JASFRY010000048.1:0-13698 GCA_050114675.1 Gemmatimonadota bacterium
CCGGTCGCGAACCTCTGGGTTGGTGCGGCTCGGCGCCCTCGCAGCAACACCTGATGGGCTCGTCAGGAACGGCCCTCTGCGCCCCGAGAGCCGGCCGCCGCGCCCCCGAGTCCGGGCGGTCGTTCTTTCCTTCCCCCGCTACTTCCGCGCCAAGTCGAAGTGGGCCGTAGCCGGTTCCGCCGTTCCGTCCAGGTTGAAGTCGAAGGTGGTGGAGCCGTCCAGAATCAGGTGGTCGGCGTCGGGGAAGGAGAACGTGGCAACGTCGGTGCGCGCCTCGGGGACCTCGACCTTCATGGTCACCGTGCTCCCCGATACCGAGATGGTCCCGATCTCCGTCTGAGATTGTCCGGCAAAGAGGAGAATGGCGGTGTACTGGCCGGACGCCTGGACGTTGATGGTGAAGGTGGCGTTGAAGTCGGCGATGACGTCGGTGCTCACGTCGGGGTTCGCCTTGGAGGTGATCACCAGGGACGAGGCGCTCCAGTCACCGACGAAGGGCGCCACCGAAGGGTCGGCCGTCACGCCATCGTCGCTTCCGCCACAACCGGAAGCCAGGAGTACGACCCATGCCGCCATCCCCAGTGCCCATCCACGCATCCGTACGTTCATGGCCGTTCATCCACGGTTGAGGCGGCTTCCCGGGGCGCCGCCAGATCCCCCTCCTCCTACGGCGCGCAACATTCCAGGAAGGGACGGCGACGTCAAGGCGCGCGTCGCTTTACCTTCCCGGGGGTGCGGGGTATTATTCGGGCCCTCCACCCGTCGGGGTTCCACCGAAGAGAGCGCATGTCTCGGGTCATCGCCATCGCCAATCAGAAGGGCGGGGTGGGCAAGACCACCACCGCCATCAACCTGGGCGCGTCCCTGGCCGTAGCCGAAAAGCGCACCCTCGTGGTGGACATCGACCCCCAGGGGAACGCCACCAGCGGCCTGGGACTCGAGCCGAGAAACGACCTCAGCACGGTCTACGATGTCCTTCTGGGCGAGCGGAGCGCCGCCGAGGCGGTGAGCGCCGCGGTGCACTTCCCCTACCTGGACGTGATTCCGTCCACGCGGGACCTGGTGGGCGCCGAGATCGAGCTCGTGCAGGCTTCCCAGCGAGAGCGGATCCTCCGCCATGCTCTGGAGCCCCTGCGCGACGCGTATGACTACATCCTGGTGGACTGTCCTCCGTCCCTGGGGCTTCTGACCCTCAACACACTCACGGCGGCGGACTCGGTGCTCATCCCCATCCAGTGCGAGTTCTACGCCCTGGAAGGGCTGAGCCAGCTCCTCAACACGATCCGCCTGGTGCAGCGAGGGTTGAATCCGCCGCTGGACATCGAAGGGGTGCTGCTCACCATGTTCGACAGGCGCCTGAACCTCTCGCGGCAGGTGGCCGAGGAGGCCCGGGAGTACTTCGGAGCGAAGGTCTACAGGACGCCGATCCCGCGGAACGTGCGGCTGGCGGAGGCACCGAGCTTCGGGCAGCCCATCGTCCTCTATGACGTGATGTCCCAGGGGGCACAGGCCTACCTGGCGCTGGCCCGGGAGATGCTCGCCCGTCGGAATTCCGGCGACCCGAAGGCGCACCAGGCCAGGACAGGATGACGCGCCGGGACCGGTTGGGGAAGGGCCTGGGCGCGCTCCTGGGCCAGTACCTCGAGCCCGAGGCCGAGGACACGGAGATCCGCAGGGTCAAGGTCTCGGCCATCGTCCCCAACCCGCTCCAGCCTCGCAAGACCTTCACCGATGCCGAGTTGGAGGAGCTGGCCTCCTCCATACGGGATAACGGTCTTCTGCAGCCGCTGGTGGTGCGGCCGGCCCCCGGCGCACCCGACCGGTTCGAGCTGGTGGCGGGGGAGCGGCGCTTCCGCGCCATCAGCCGTCTGGCGTGGGAGGACGTGCCGGTCCTGGTCCGTGACGCCTCCGACGAGACGCTCCTCGTGCTCGCGTTGGTGGAGAACCTGCAGCGCGAGGCGCTGAATCCCCTTGAGGAGGCCGAGGGCTACAAGGCGCTGGCGGAGCGCTTCTCCATGACCCAGGCCGACATCGCCAGCGCCGTGGGCAAGGATCGGTCGACGGTGGCCAACTTCATGCGCCTCCTGAACCTCACTCCATCGGTCCGGAAGCTGGTGGAGGAGGGCAAGCTCTCCATGGGCCATGCCCGAGCACTCCTGTCGGTGGACGATGCCGTGCGGGCGGGAGAGCTGGCGCGTGCCGCCGTGCGGGAAGGGTGGTCCGTCCGCGAGACGGAAAAGAAGGCCGGCCAGGCGGCCAACGGGGCTACCAGGAAGAAGAAGCGTGCAGAGCGGCCGCGCGACCCCCTCGTCGTGGCGCTCGAGGACGCGCTGCAGGACGCCCTCTCCACCCGGGTGAGCATCAAGGGGGGTCGAAAGGGAAAAGGGATCATCGAGATCACCTTCCACGGGCCCGACGACTTCGAGCGGGTCTTCGAGCTCGTCACGGGCCGCGATGCCGGTGAGGTGGTCGGATGAGCCCCAGGAGGGAGGAGGGGGGCCGTCGCTACCTCACCTTGATGGTCGTTCCCGACGGTGGGCAGGAGAGCCGCACCGTCCGCATCTCATACGGGCTTCTCCGTGCCCTGGGTGCCGCGGCCGCCGTGGCTGCCCTGGCACTCACCCTCGTCGCCGGATCCTGGTGGTACCTTGCAGCCCGGGCCTCGAGGGTGGCGGAGCTCGAAGGGCAGGTCCGCGCCCTCGAGGCCGACCAGGCCCGGGTCCAGTCGCTGGCGAGTCAGCTGCAGACCCTGGAGCGACAGTACGGCCACATTCGGGATATGTTCGGTGCCCACGCCCCCGATGCTCCCTCGGAAGCGTGGTCGCCTCCGTCCTCAGCCGGATCACCGGGAAGCGCTCCGTCCCGAAGCACGGCAAATGCGGGCCGCCCCACCAGCTGGCCCCTGACGGAACGCGGCTTCGTGACCCAGGGTCTCCTGGACGCCTCCGGTTCCCAGGAAGACCATCCGGGGTTGGACATCGCCGTGCCCACCGATTCCTACGTGCGCGCTGCAGGAGCGGGCACGGTTGTCGACGTGGGGGAGGGCCCGGTGTACGGGCGGTTCGTGGTCGTCGACCACGGAGATGGGTACACCACCCTCTACGGACACGCGTCCATGACGCTGGTGACCCGGGGGGAGCAGGTCCGCCAGAACGAGGTCATCGCCCTGTCGGGCTCTACGGGGCGTTCCACGGCGCCCCACTTGCACTTCGAGGTCCTCCACGACGGAGAGGCCGTGGATCCGCTCACGCTGGTACACCAGCCCTGACCTGAGGGACGCTTCACGAATGGCTCGCGATCGGGTAGACAACGGCACACCGCCGGACACCGTCATCTCCATCATCGGTCCCGGCATGACCGTCGTCGGCGACTGCGACGCCGACGGGACCATCCGCGTGGAAGGAGCGGTGAAAGGCTCGATCCGCGCCGGCAAGGCGGTGGTCGTGGGGAAGGACGGTACGGTGGAGGGGGAGGTCTTCACCCAGGACGCAGTGGTCGCAGGCCGCGTCCACGGGACCCTGGTTGCCGAGTCGCGCCTCGAGCTCCAGGCCACCTGCCACATCGAGGGCGACGTGCAGGCCCGGCGAATCCAGCTCGAGGAGGGGGCGATCCTCAACGGGACGGTACAGATGGGCGGGCAGCCCACGCCGGTTCCTCCGGCCCCCTCAGAGGTGCCGGCGGAAGCCCACGCCGAGCAGGGATGACGAGAGCCGGGCGCGTTGTCCGCAGGAGGCGATGATTGTGGGGACTTTGTCCCAGAATGTGGATAATCTCCCAACTCGTTGCCAGTAAACCTGTTAGCGGCGTGGAGCGGGCGGGCGTGACGCCCGTACATCGGGTTTTTCGACACTTATCCACATCTGGTCCACGCCCCTGGGATCGGCAGAGAGACGCCCCATGAAATTAGAATCTCTCCTCCAATATCTGGATGCGTACCTCCGCATCGACGAGCATCCTGACTATGGGAACGCCCTGAACGGGCTGCAGGTCGAGGGTCCCGACGAAGTCCACCGGATCGTGGCCGCGGTGGACGCGTCCGAAGCGTCCATCCGTGCGGCCGTGGAGGAGGGCGCCGACCTTCTCCTGGTCCACCACGGGCTCTTCTGGGCCGGCCTCCAACCCCTCACCGGTCGGTACCTGCGGCGCGTCCGGCCCCTTGTGGAGCATGGCGTGGGCATCTACAGCGCCCACCTCCCCCTGGACAGCCACGCCGAGGTGGGCAACTGCGCGGTCCTGGGCCGGAAGCTGGGGCTGGAGCTCCAGGGCCGCTTCGCCGAGTACAAGGGCGAGCCCATCGGATGGTGGGGAAGCCTCGCCGACCCGCTGGAGCCGGCAGCGTTGCGTCAGCGACTCTCGGACGCCCTGGGCGGCGGTGCTGTCCACCTGATTCCAGGAGGTCCCGACCGGGTGGAGCGGGTGGGGGTGGTCACGGGCGGCGGCGCCTCTTTCGTGGCCGATGCCGTGGCGGCGGGACTGGACGCCCTGGTGACGGGCGAGGGGTCGCACCACACCCACTTCGACGCCATGGAGCTGGGCATCCACATGCTCTTCGGCGGGCACTACGCCACGGAGACCTTCGGCGTCCGCGCGCTGGCCCGGCATGTGGCGGAGCGCTTCGACCTGACGTGGAGCTTCGTGGACCAGCCCACGGGACTGTGAGCGAAAGGGAGGCGCGTGGGGGGCGTGGGGGGTGAGGACCGCGCCGCTGAGCCGCTGAGGGACGGCCCCGCGGACGGGGCCGCCCCTCGAGGATCTCGAACGCGGGAGGGTGGGGTCAGCGACCCGCCATCATCCCGTCCCGCGCCGCCTTGAACTCCTGACCCTCGTACCACGTGGGCCAATCGTCGGTATTGGCGATGTCCCACGCCGTCCGGAAGATGAGAAGCCCCTGCTGCACCGCACCGTCGAACGTGAAGTCGTCGGAGAACTCGTCGCTGGGCGAGTGGTAGCGATGGGCCGTGTAGTCGGCCTGGATGGAGTCACCCCACCCCTGAGGACGACCGCGGTAGCTGTGTCCGTGCACCACGTAGAGGGCCGGGACACCGGCCTTGGCGAAGGGGAAGTGGTCGCTGCGGAAGAAGTACCCCTTCTCCGGCTCCTGGTCGGGGACGATCTGGAGCCCGAGCTGGGCAGCGCGGGCGTCCACGAACTTGCCCAGCCCGCTCCTCTCTTCTCCGAAGACGGTCACGTCATCGGTCTCACCCCAGAGGTTGGCTCCATCCATGTTGATCTCGGCCACCGTCTCGTTCAGCGGGAAGAGGGGTGACTGAGCGTACCACTGGGACCCCAGCAGACCCTGCTCCTCCGCCGCCGTCGAGATGAAGAGGAGAGAGCGGGGCGGCGCAGGATCCAGGGAAGCGAACGTCCGCGCGATCTCGAGAAGCATCCCGGTTCCCGAGGCATTGTCGTAGGCACCGTTGTAGATGCTGTCCCCGTCCACGGGCTCGCCCACGCCGAAGTGATCGTAGTGGGACGTGAGGGTGACGAGCTCGGCGGGTCGCTCCGAGCCGCGCACCAGACCCACCACGTTCCTGGTCTCCACCCGGCGCACGTCGGCCTTCAAGCTCGCCGTGGCCGTGACCCCGGTGGGAACGGCCTCGAAGCCCCGCTGGGCGGCCTGCTCCTTGAGCGCCGCGTAGTCCAACCCTCCCAGGGCCAGGAGCTGCTGCGCCACTTCGTGGGTCACCCATCCCACCATGCCGGCGGGCTCGGGCCCGTCGGGATCGGGGGGTAGGGCGAACTGCTCTCCCGAGTTGCCGCCGCGCACGACGCTCCACGGATACCCTGCGGGCTCGGTCTCGTGGACGATGAGGGCACCGAGTGCGCCCTGTCGGGCCGCCTCTTCCCACTTGTACGTCCACCGGCCGTAGTAGGTCATGGCCTTGCCGCCGAAGAGGTCGGGCTCCTCCGGGGGAGCCGGTGGGTCGTTCACCAGGATGAGGATGAACTTCCCCTGCAGGTCCATGCCGGCGAAGTCGTTCCAGTCCGCCTCGGGGGCGTCGATGCCGTAGCCGACGAAGACCACCTCACCCGTCCCCGAGACCGACGTGGCCTCCGGGTCCCCGGGGTTGAGCACGAAGCCGTCAAGGTAGGGCGGCGCGAGGGACCCGTTCTTGCCTTCGAAGGAAAGGCTCACCGATGCCGGGTCCGTCGTGTAGCCGATCATGGGCACTGGCTGGAAGTACGAGCCGTTCACCGGCTCGAGCCCATACTCCTCGAAGCGGTCGGCGATGTACTCCGCAGCCATATCGCCGCCCTCCTGCCCCGAGCCTCGTCCCATGTATTCGTCGGACGACAGCACGCGCATATGCTCCCGGATCTGATCCCCGGACAGGGACACCTCGGGCGCGCTCGGCGCCGCCTGGTCCTGTGCGCACGCCGCCACCAGGATCCCCACCGACAGGAATGCAAGTCGCTTCACCGAACCGCCTCCTTCGTGGCGTTGGACAACCCCCGAACAACGGTAGGCTCCGGGAAGCGCCCTGGGAAGCAGGGCCGGCGGCGAAAGGTCAGAAAAGGCCATCCAGGTAGAGGTGGAGCTTCCAGTCCGACCCCCTGCGCACGCCGCGCGCCAGGTCCAGCCGAACGAGCCCGTCGAGGAAGGAGGCCCCGACGCCGGTGGAAACGAAGGGGTCGTCGAAGACCATGGCGTCGCGCGGCCCTGCCCACGCTGCGTCGCTGAAGAGAGCGATGCGTGCCCCGACGAAACCCGACGCGATCTCTGCGCGGGCGCGCCAGAACGCCGGGCCCCGGATCTGATTGGTGTCGAAACCCCGTAGCGTGGAGGAGCCCCCGAGGAAGAACTGCCGCTGGATGGGCTCGTCCCCCCACATGGCTCCCGCCCCTACCTCCGCGGCGCCGGCCAGGCCGAGGACGAGGGGATGACTCAGGGACAGCGTCGCGGCGGCTCGCCGATAGCTCGCGTCCCCTTCCGCGGCCTCCCCCAGCAGCGTCCCGGTGACGATGAGCCCGTTGGGGTCCAGCCCGTGGAACCAGCCCAGGGTGCCTCGCACCCCGCCCACGTCCAGACGCTGGGCCGGGAGCAAGGCATCCACCGTGTCGTGGCGGATACCCTGAAGGAGGAAGAAGTCGGTGCCGAGGGAGACGGAACGCTGTGCCTCGTAGAATCCCTCCACGTCCAGCCGCACCCGCTTGCCCGATCTCCGGTATCCCACGCCCCCGCCCGTGGCGCGGTAGTACTGCCCGTGATCATTTCCGAACGCCAGGTTCTCCAGGGATGTCGTGACGAGGAAGGGATCGCTCCAGTCCCCCATGGACTCGAGGCGGTGATACCCCTCCAGGCGCCAGCGCCGGTCCTCGGGCCCGGCCCACAGCGTGGCCGTCACGTTGGGCTCCCAGTCCCCGAATCCGATTCGGGCCTGGGTGTCCAGGCTCTTCGTGGGGGTCAGGGGAACGGTGACGGCTCCGCCCACGCTCAGCCCTTCCACCCTGTTGTAGCGGACCATGCCCCGCTCCAAGCCCCACGCCACCCGCGGCCGGAACTGCTGGTACGTGGGGAGGAGGGTCTCGAGCTCTCCCTTGAGCTCGTCGATCTCCTGGTCGGTAAAGGCCGTGGGTGTGCGCTCGCCGAAATCCCGGGAGAGCTCGGGCGAGTCGAAGAGCTGATCACGCTCGGGCACGACCACCGTCACGTAGGAGACCTTGCCCGTCTCCTTGTCCTCCACGCGCCGCTCGCTCCGGGACCAACCGGGAGGGAGCGGGCCGGTGACGGGAATCTGCGACTCCTCCTCGTTGACGGCGTAGTCGCGGACGTTCCACTCCAGCGTGATGGGGATGCGCACCAGGCGGCCCAGGCGCGCCTCTCCCTCCATGGCGAAGCGCCGGGGGAGCCAGTAGCGGAACTCGTAGAGGCTGTACTCCACGGTGATGTAGGAGAAGTCCGCCTCCACGGGCTGGAGGAAGCCCGGTACGTCCTCGGCGTCCTCGGGCTCGTCCAGAAGGAGGTTGAAGGGGCGGGCGGGCTTGTAGGTGGCACGGACCAGCGAGGCGCTCTCGGCGTCGAACCAGAGCGACCCCGCCACCAGGTGGAAGTCGGCTTCGCGGGGCTCGACCCTGATCTCGTACAGCACGACCTGCCGGGCATCGGGGAGGCTCACGCGGAGCGTATCGCCCGAGGCGTAGCGGTAGTGGGCGTCGGCCGAGTCGGCCAGGGGATGGAGGGCCCAGTCCTCCCCGAAGGCGAGGCGGTCGCCCGCGGGATCGAAGGCGAACGCCGGCACGTCGGTCTCGCGGAGGAGCTGGTCCGGGAGCTCCCTGCGCAGGTCGTCCCTGATCTCGGCGCCGGCGCCCCTGACCTTCCCTTCGGCGCGGACCTCGTCCCGGCGCGTGTCGGCGCCCACGATGGGGATGGCCTGGCGGGCCCCGAGCCACTGGATGGCGCGCTCGCCGTCCTCGCTCCACCGCAGCCTGGCGATGCGCTCCTGCTCGAAGAGGCTCCGCTCCCGGCGGAAGCGGAAGGCGGTGAGCCCGACGTAGATATGCTCGCGCAGGAGTCCCTCATAGCTGGACAGGCCCTCGATCTCCCGGTGGCGCGCCTCCCGCGCGCGGCGCATGAGGGCAGCGGCGGCCGGGTCGAGGAACGCCGACGACGTGTCCTGCGCCTGGCGGGCTTCACCGGGGCTCGGCTCCTGAGCCGACACTGCCGCCGGCCACGCCACCCAGAGCGCCACGAGAAGGGTCGGCAAGCGCTTGCCCCGATGAGCGCCGAGGCCCCGGGGCCCGGGACCGAATTCCACGCCGGGTACCAGAGTCACCCTCCGTTGCCGCCGGAGAGACCTGTGGATACCATCCTCTTCTGCCTCCACCACCTGTGGACACCGGGAAGGAGCACCCATGATCCGCCGAGTTCTTTCGGCCGTCGTCGCCATCGCCATCACCACCGCGGCGGCGTCCGCCCAGAGCGTGCCTACGCCTCGTCAGTTCTTCGGTTTCGACATCGGCCAGGACCGCAAGCTGGCCGACTGGAACCAGCTCACCTCCTACTACGAGAAAATCGCCGAAACGAGTCAGCGGGTCACCGTGGACACGCTGGGCCCCACCACCATGGGACGCCCGTTCATCATGCTCACGGTGACCAGCGCCCAGAACCAGGCCCACATCGACGAGCTGCACGCCATCCAGATGAAGCTCTCGGATCCCCGCACCGTGTCCGGGGACACGGAGCTGCAACGCCTCCTGGATCAGGGCAAGTCGGTGGTGCTCATCACCCACGGCATCCACGCGACAGAGGTGGGTGGACCCCAGATGGCCGCGCGCCTCATCCACGACCTGGCCACGTCGGACCGGCCGGAGATCCGCGAGATCCTGGACAACGTCATCCTGCTGGACATCCCCTCCCTGAACCCCGACGGCCTCCAGTGGGTGGTGGACTGGTACAAGAAGTTCGTGGGCACCGAGTACGAGGGGGCGCCTCTGCCCTGGCTCTACCAGTACTACGTGGGCCACGACAACAATCGGGACTGGTACGCCTTCACCCAGGACGAGACCATCCTCACCATCAACGGCGCCCAGAACGCCTGGCACCCGCAGATCGTCCACGACATCCATCAGATGGGGCCCACGAGCGCCCGCATCTTCTTCCCGCCCTTCATCGATCCGTGGGAGCCCAACATCGACCCGGCGCTCCAGGCGGCGGTGAACCAGCTGGGCACGTTCATGGCAGCCGAGGTCACCGCCGAGGGCAAGCCCGGCGCCGTCGTGGCAGGCCAGTACGATGCGTGGACGCCGGCGCGTGCCTACCAGCACTACCACGCCGGCGCGCGGATCCTGTCGGAGACGGCGTCCGCCCGCATCGCCACCCCCGTGGACATCTCCTTCGACCAGCTGGGGCCCAACCGCGGCTACGATTCGTCGAAGCGCTCGTGGAACTTCCCGGACCCCTGGCAGGGCGGCGAGTGGCATCTCTCGGACATCGTGGACTACATGCAGTCGGGCGCCATGGCGCTGCTGCGCAATGCCGCCAAGAACCGGCGCTACTGGCTCGACAACTTCTACCACATCAACCTGCGGGCGGTGCAGAAGTGGGACGCGTGGCCCGCGGCCTGGGTGATCCCCGCGGATCAGGACAACCAGACGGGCGTGGACTACGTGCTGCGCATCCTGGCCATGGGCGACGTGGAGGTGCACCAGGCCCAGCAGGCCTTCACCACCGACGGCATCTCCTTCCCCCGGGGGAGCTGGGTCATCCCCATGAACCAGCCCTACGCGTCCTTCGCCGAGACCATGCTGGAGGTCCAGCACTATCCCGACCTGCGTCAGTATCCCGGCGGGCCGCCGCAGCGGCCCTACGACGTCACAGCGCATACGCTGCCGTATCTCATGAACATGGACGCGGTCGCGGTTCAGGAGGTCCCCGAGGTCCAGCTCTCGGGGCCCATCGCGCCGCCCGACTTCAACTTCCAGCTCCCCGCCGAGCTCCAGGGGTCCGACGCACCTCGGGTGGGGCTGTACAAGTCGTGGCAGGAGTCCCAGGAGGAGGGGTGGACGCGCTGGGTCTTCGACGAGTACGGCGTGAAGTACGACACGCTCCATGACGCCGACATCCAGCGGGGCGGGCTGGCCGACCGCTACGACGTCATCGTGATCCAGTCCCAGCGGCCCCGCTCCATCGCCGAAGGCTACTCGGAAGGCACGCTGCCGCCCGAGTACACCGGGGGACTGGGCAGCAGCGGGAGCGAGGCCCTCCACGACTTCGTCCAGAACGGTGGGCGCATCGTGGCCATGGAGGAGGCCGCGTCGTACGTGACGGACATGTTCGCCCTGTCGGTGGAGAACGCGGTGGACGACCTGCCCAACACCGACTTCTACATTCCCGGCTCCATCCTCCGCCTGACGGTGGATCCCGGGACCGACATCGGTCGAGGTGTGGACGAGGAGAACATCGCCTGGTTCGGCACCAACGGCATGGCCTTCAACGTCTCCGACCCGTCCATTCAGGTCGTGGCGCGGTACGGGACCGGAAACCCACTGCTGTCCGGGTGGGTATTGGGTGGCCAGCACGTGGCCGGTAAGCCGGCCCTCATCAAAGCCGACGTAGGAAAGGGTTCCGTGGTTCTCTTTGGATTCCAGCCGAACTATCGCGGCCAGACCGTGGCCACCTGGCCGCTCCTCTTCAACGCCTTGGCCCGATGAGCGGGGGCGGCGGCGGGGGCGGGGGCAAGCAACCGTGCCCCCAGTGTGGCAAGCCGGCGGCCGGCAACTTCTGTGCGCACTGCGGAGCGGCGCTGGGCGCCCGCTTCTGCAACCAGTGCGGCGCGAAGCTGTCGGCGTCCGCCAAGTTCTGCAACCAGTGCGGCGCCAAGGCCCCGGGGGCATCCGGTGCTCCCAGCGTGCGGGGGGGCGGGGCTCCAGCTCCGGCACCCGGACACAGAGCCGCCGCTGCCGCCACGGTGGGAGGCGCCAACGCACCGTGGTGGATCGCGGGCGTTGCGCTGTTCGGGCTCATCGTGGTGGTAGGCTGGAACGCGGTGCGGCCCGGGGAGCGCCAGCCTCCGAGCACGGCGGCGCCGGCCGGCATGGCAGGGGGAGCCGCGGGAGGCGCCGGCCTGGGCGCGGCCACCACGGACATCTCCAACATGTCCCCTCGTGAAGCCGCCGACCGACTCTACGACCACGTCATGCGCAGCATCTCCGCGGGGGACACGGCCTCGGCGCTCCAGTTCCAGCCCATGGCGGTGCAGGCGTACGAGCGGGCCGAGCCCCTCGACCTGGACGGCCTCTTCCACGAGGCGCTCCTGGAGCTCATGGCGGATCCCGCCGCCGCCGAAGCCACTGCACAGCGGATCCTGGAAGCCGAGCCGGACCACATTCTGGGGCTGGGGGTGGCGGCGCAGGCGGCCGTGGCCATGGGCGACAGCGCAAAGGCCAAAGACGACTACGAGCACCTGCTTCGGGTATACGACGCCCAGTCCGGGAGGAACCTGGTGGAGTACGACGGGCACCGGAACCTCATGGCCGAATACCGGGACCTGGCGCAGCAGTACGTGGCCAACCACTGACGGAGACGGGGTCCCGGCGCGCCGCCGGGGCCCCGCTCGCCCTCCACGCTCCGTGAAGGTCTTCCTCACCGGCGGCACCGGGCTTCTCGGCTCCCATGCCGCGGCGCTGCTGCGCGGGAGGGGACACCAGGTGGTGGCGCTCTGCCGCCCCTCCTCCGATGACGGCTTCCTCCGGGCGGCGGGGTGCCGGGTCGTGCGCGGAGACGTGGAGGATCCGCCCGACAGGCTGGCGCCTCTCATGGGCGGGTGCAGCCACGTGGTGCACGCCGCCGCCCTGGTCTACACCGGCGGTGCTTGGCCCCTCATCCGGGCCGTGAACGCGGAAGGGACACGCCATGTCATGGAGGCCGCGGCGCGCGCCGGCGTGGGGCACGCGGTCCACATCTCCTCGGTGGCCGTGTACGGGTCGGTGGAGGGGCCCGGCGACGAGGATCGGCCTACGGACACTCCCATCCCCCCGGGAGACCTCTACGCCCGCTCGAAGCGGGCGGCCGAATCGGCGGCCCGTGCCGTAGAAGACCGGGGCGGGCTGTCCTTGACCGTGCTTCGTCCCTCGGGCGTATACGGGGAGCGGGATCGCCTGATGGCGCCGCGGGTGGCACGCATGGTTCGCTTCCCGGTGGCGTTCCTGCTGGGCGACGGCCAGAATACCGTTCCCGCCGTCTACGCCGGGAACGTGGCCGCGGCCATCGTCCTGGCTCTGGAGGCCGGCCGGGGAAACGCCACGTGGGACGTGGGGTTGGACCATCCCCTGACCCAGAGGGCGCTCTTGCGGGGGATCGCGCGGGGGATGGGGCGCTCGCCCACCTTCGTCCCTCTTCCCGCCGGGCTGGTCCGGAAGAGTGCGGACCTGCTCGAGCGCGTGGGGATTTCGGCACCCGGCGCCGAACATCTCCCCCTGGGGCGCGTGGCGCGCCTGGCCATGGGGGAGAATCCCTACCCGTCGGGACGCATACGGGAGGAGCTGGGTTGGGACCCGCCGCACAGGCCCGAGGAGGCGCTCGAGCGGACGGGGCGATGGCTCGAGGAAGCAGAGAAACGAGAGACGTGAGGAGCGAGGACATGGTGGAGCACGACTCGGGAGCCCACTGGGCGGAGCCCTTTCCCAACCATCACCGCCAGACCGAGGACGAGCGGCTCCTGGAGAGCGTGGAGGAGCTGGAGACCATCGGGAAGGACGCGTGGCGCATCTTCCGGATCATGGGGGAGTTCGTGGAGGGCTTCGAGGAGATGACCAAGGTGGGGCCCGCCGTGTCCATCTTCGGGTCGGCCCGCGTCAGGCCCGAGAATCCCCAGTACGCCATGTGCGTGGAGACCGCGAAGCTGCTGGGGGAGGCGGGCTTCGGCATCATCACCGGAGGCGGACCCGGCATCATGGAAGCCGCCAACAAGGGCGCGAAAGAGGCCGGCGCGCTGTCGGTGGGGTGCAACATCGAGCTCCCCTTCGAGCAGCATTCCAACGAGTTCGTCGACCTGGCCATCGACTTCCGGTACTTCTTCGTGCGCAAGACCATGTTCGTGAAGTACGCCCAGGCCTTCGTGATCTTCCCGGGTGGGTACGGCACGATGGACGAGCTCTTCGAGTCCCTGACTCTCATCCAGACGGGGAAGGTGCGCCACTTCCCCCTGGTCCTCATGGGAAAGGACTATTGGGAAGGTCTCGTGACCTGGCTCGAGGAGC
>JASFRY010000049.1:0-13621 GCA_050114675.1 Gemmatimonadota bacterium
CGCGGGGCTGGAGATCACGGACCGCATCGAGCTCTTCATCGGGGGGCAGGACGGCGTGGAGGCGGCGGCGCGCACCCACCGGGACTTCATCGCGGGGGAGACGCTGGCCACGGCGCTGACGCTCGGCGACGTGCCGGCGGAGGACGCCTTCCCCCACGTCCGGGACGTGGACATCGACGGGAACGCCGCGCGCATCGCGCTGCGCGCGGTTCCAGGTTGAGCCGCCGCGGCGGCCCGGCCTCGGGTGACCGACGGGCGTGACTCCGGACTCCTCGAAGGAGCGGCCGGCGGGACGGAGGGAAGAGGTGGTCGTGGATGTGGGTAGCGCCGGACGCCTGGACCGCTTCCTTTCGGACCGCCTCGCGCTCTCGCGCACGCGCGTCCAGGCGCTCATCGGCCAGGGCCAGGTAACGGTGGACGGTCGCACCCCGCGCAAGTCGGAGCGGGTGGAGCCGGGGATGCGCGTGGTGGTGGTGATCCCGCCACCCGAGCCCGTGGACATCGTGGCGGAGGACCTGCCCATCTCCATCGTCCACGAGGACCCGGACATCCTGGTGGTGGACAAGGCCGCGGGCATGGTGGTGCACCCGGCCCCGGGTCACCGGACCGGGACGCTGGTCAACGCGCTCATGTACCACGTGCGGGACCTGTCGGGCGTCGGGGGGCGCCTGCGCCCGGGCATCGTGCACCGATTGGACCGGGACACCTCGGGCCTCCTGGTGGTGGCCAAGACCGACGAAGCCCATCTGGCGCTGTCCGGCGCGCTGAAGAAGCGCCGGATCAAGCGGCTCTACCGGGCCGCATGCTGGGGTCACCTGGAGACGTCTCCGGCCACGGTGGACGCGCCCATCGGGAGGGACCCCCGGCACCGCCAGCGCATGGCGGTCGTGGACGGTGGGCGACGGGCCATAACCCATGCACGGGTCCGGGCGCGCTGGCTCCGCGCCGACCTCCTGGACGTGGCGCTCCAGACCGGCCGGACCCATCAGATCCGGGTCCACCTGGCGTACCTCGGCCACCCCGTGGTGGGTGACGACGTGTACGGCGCGGGCTGGGAACGGGGCATGGGGGGCCCCGACCGGGCGTGGGCCCGGGAGCTGGCCCGCCGAACCCCCAGGCAGTTCCTCCATGCGGCGGAGCTGGTCTTCGACCACCCGGTGAGCGGCGTGCGCATGCGGTTCCGGGCACCTCTCCCCGAAGATCTCGCCGTGGTTGCCGCCTGGGCCGCCGGAGCCACCGAAAGCCCGGGGCCGGAACCTGCGTGAGAGGAAGCCCTCCTGCAGGGCCTGGCGGGGACCGCCGGGGCCGAAAGCCTCGAATCTCAGGACTTTTTTTCCGGCCTCGTCTGGCCGATACTTACAATTCGCCCGCATCCGGAGGTCACGGCGGCCGTGCGCCGCCGCCCGTCCTGCGTGTTGCGGTGAACCCTCCAGCGGCGAGCGCTTCCCGACAACGCTCATGACGGATCTCGATCCGAAGCTGACATTCGACTCCTTCGTGGTCGGGCCGGCGAACCGGCTCGCCAGCGCAGCCGCACGCCGTGCCGCCGATTCCCCCGGCACCAGCTACAACCCGCTGTTCTTGTACTCGGCGTCGGGCCTGGGCAAGAGCCACATCCTCCACGCCATCGCGTACCAGGCGCAGCGGGCGCCGGGGGGTCGTAGGATCGAGTACATGGCACTGGAGGGGTATCTGGAGAAGCTCACCGAGGCGCTGGAGAGCGGTGCCCGGGACAGCTTCCGGGATTGGTATGGCGACCTGGACATCCTCCTTCTCGACGACGTCCAGTTCCTCACGGGCCAGAACGAGGCCCAGGAGATGCTCCTCCGGACCCTGGATCAGCTCTCCTCGGCCGGCAGTCAGATCGTCCTGGCGTCGGACCGTCCTCCGGCGGAGATCGACGGGCTCGATGCGCGCCTGCTGTCGCGGTTCTCGGGCGGGCTCATCGTGGACATCGGTGCCCCCGAGTACGAGACGCGGGTGGCCATCATCCGCAAGAAGGCGGACGCCCGGGGCCAGAAGCTGGCCGCGGGCGTGGCGGAGGCGCTGGGGCGATACCCCTTCCGCAACGTCCGGGAGCTGGGAGGCGCGCTGAACAAGATCTTCGCGACCCAGGACATCGAAGAGCGGGAGGTGGGGCCCGACGACGTGGCACGCCTCATGGGGGATGCGCCGGATCCAGCCGCTCGGGAGTCGGGGGCCGACGAGTTCGGCTCCTTCCTGGCGGATCTCACCGGTGCCGTGGCGCAGAGCGTGGAGGAGCGAGAGGAGCCGTGGCGCAAGGCTCTGCGGGAGGCCGTGGACCACGCGGAGCGGCAGGGGTTCTCGGCCCGTCGCCTGAAGGTGTATCGTGGCGGGCCCGAGCCCGAGGGATGGGATGGGATCGTCGAGAAGTTCAGGGGAGATATCCAGCGCCTCCAGCTCATCGACGACGAGTTGGATCGCCTGGGCAATCCCTGGCCGGAAGCGGCCCAGGGAATCCTGAAGGACCCCGACAGGCTCGACGAGGCCGAGGCTCTGCTCTCGTCGGTGCGCGAGCGTCAGCGTCCGTTCCCCAAGCTCGGCGACGGGCCGGATCTGGACGAGCTGGAAGGCTTTCCCCGCCTGGTGATGAAGGCCGCGCAGCAGCTGGTGGGCGCCGAGAAGCCCGAATACAACCCCCTGTACGTCTGGTCCGGAGAGGTGGAGCGGGGTCATGCCCTCCTGGCGGCTACCGGACGCACCTTCCAGGCCAGGAATCCCCAGGCACGCATGGCGGTGACGTCCGTGGCCGATTTTGCCCAGGACTTCATCCGGGCCCTGGGAGACGGCGTGGCCGGAGCATGGCGGGAGCGGTGGTGGACCGTGGATCTCCTCCTGGTGCACGGGGTGGAGGCACTGTCCGAGACCGAGCGGGCACAGGACGAGTTCTTCCACCTCTTCGAGGCCCTCAAGCGCCGGGGGGCCCGGGTGCTCCTGGTCGGGGATCGAGCCCCGGCGGGTATCTCACGCATCGATGAGCGTCTCCGCTCCCGCTTCGAGGGTGGGCTGGTCCTGGAGGTGGACGAGGGCGCCGGTCCGGCGGAGCTGGAGTTGGTGGAGGCCAAGGTGCCCGAGCCCCCCACCGGCTTGTGGGAAGCCCAGGGGGAACCGTCGCGTCACATGGCTCCTCCGCCGGATGAGCTCGAGCCTGATGATTGGGGTGGCGTCGTACGGGACGATGCCTCCGCCGCTCAGGGCGCGGGCGGGGCCGGGAGCGAGGCGCCGGTGGCCACCCAGGTCGCGAGGAAGGGCGGCGCCTGGTTCCCTTCGGCGGAGAAGGTGGTCATCCAGTGGCCGAAGATCGACGAGCTCCTTCAGGAAGAGCTGGAGTAGACGATGGCCATCGAAGGATCGCTTCAGGACGTCAACCTTCCCGACATCTGCCAGCTTCTCGGCATGGGCCGGAAGACCGGGTGCCTGAGCATCACCGACCGGTCCAACTTCGGCTACATCTACTTCGAGAAGGGGCGGGTGATCTTCGCGTCGGTGCTCAACCGGCCCGACCGGCTGGGGGAGCTCCTGGTGCGCAACCATGTCATCACCCGGAAGGACCTTTCCCAGGCCATGGAGCAGCAGTCCACGGCCAGGGGAAGGCGCTTGGGCGAGATCCTCATGGAGATGGGCAGCATCGACGAGGAGAAGCTCCGGAGCTTCGTCCAGATGCAGATCGAGGAGGCAGTGTACCACCTCTTCACCTGGAATCAGGGCTCCTTCCACTTCGACCCGGACCAGATGCCCGACGAGGAGGGCCTGTTCCTGGTCGACATCCACATCGAGTCCCTCCTGATGGAGGGGGCTCGGCGCATCGACGAGTGGACCCTCATCGAGAAGAAGATCCCGTCCCTGGACATCGTGTTTCAGCTCGACCGGCACCCCGAAGCCGAGGAGGAGGAGGTCGAGCTCAGCAGGGACCAGCGGAAGATCCTCCCCTTCGTCGACGGCGTCCGCACCGTCACCGAGATCATGAACGAAGCGGGCCTCGTGGAGTTCGACACGGGCAAGGCGCTGTACGGGCTGATCCAGGGTGGCTTCGTGAGCAGGGCGGGGGAGAAGTCCACGGTCGCCGAGACCGGGGGGGACGCCGAGCTCCAGGAGCACCTCAACCTGGGTGTGGCGTTCTACCGCTCGGGGATGATGGAGGATGCGGCTCGGGAGTTCGAGACGGCTCTGGACATGGATCCGGACCAGGCCCGCGCCAACTTCATGCTGGGGCTCATGGCGTTCCGAACCGGGCGGCTGGAGGAGGCCCTCGAGCGCTTCGACGCCATGCCCGGGGGGCACCGCGACGCCTACGCGGTGCAGCGCAACCGTGCTCTGTCGCTGGAGTTGCTGGGCCGGTATGCCGAGGCGCTGCAGGCTCTGGATCGGGCCCACGCGGCCCGGCCGGGAGATCCGGAGGTCCATCTGCTGAAGGGCGTGGTGCACCTGAAGGCTCGGGACGCCAACAGGGCGTTGGAGTCCCTGCGGGCCTACAGGACGTCGCCGAGGGTCAAGAAGCCCTCGCCCATCTATTACGCCTATACGGTGCTGGCGGCGGCGGTGGCGGGGGACCTGGAATACGCCGTCGCCGTGGGGCGGGAAGGGTTGGGCCACTATCCGGAGTCGGGGCCGATCCTGGTCAACACGGGAGCGGTGCTGGAGCGGCGTGGCCAGCTGGAGGCGGCCGAGGCGCTCTACAAGCGCGCCGTGGCCGTGGATCCCACGCCTCCCCAGGCGCACAAGAACCTGGGCGATCAGGCCTGGGCACGGGGCGACGACGAAGGGGCGCGCATCCAGTACGAGAAGGCCGTGAAGCTGAGTGGCCGGCTGGGGGACGACGTGTATCTGAGGCTCGGGACCCTGGCATACAAGGACAACGACCGGGACGTGGCGCTCCTCCTCTGGCGGCGGGCGCTGGACCTCAATCCCCACAACGAAGCGGTCCGGACCAATCTGGAGATGCTCCAGGGCGGGTGAGACGCGCTGCCGTCGCGTGGATCGCCGCCCTGCTCCTTCCCCTTCCGGCGACCGCGCAGAGTCCCCAGCCGTTCACCGTCCCCGACACGGTGGCCGGGCAACCCTACCACGCCGTGGGGGACAAAAGGGTGCGTGTATACTACGCGCCCAAGGATTCTGCGATGGCGCCGCGGGTCCTCGACTTCCTCGAGCGGCAGCCGCCTCTCCCTGGCATTCCGGACTCGCTGCCCTCCCACGTGCGCGCCGTGCTGGCTCATTCGCCGGCGGCCTTCGACGTGCTCACCGGCGGAAACGTGCCCGAGTGGCGAGCCGGCGTGGCCATTCCGGCCTTCGGTGTTCTGGTGATTCCCACCGGAGAGGGGCGGGCGGTGCTGGATCCCGAGGGACGGCGCGTGCTCCGCCACGAGTGGGCCCACCTGGGCCTGCACCAGCAGGTCGGCGGCCTACGGGCACCGCGCTGGTTCGACGAGGGATACGCCCAGTACGCTTCCGGGGGATGGGGCGCCGGCGAGGCGTGGAAGCTCCGCATCCTCCTCGCCCTGGGGAAGGCACCACCCCTGGACTCGCTCACCCTCGCGTGGCCGCGGGACCGGGCGTCGGCCGAGGCGGCCTACCTCTTGGCTGCCAGTGCGGTATCCTACATGCTCGGAGAGAGTGGAGATCGAGGCCTGTCGGCGTTCCTGGCTCGATGGCGGGCGGAACGGTCCTTCGACGCGGCGCTCCGGGGGACGTTCGGGGTCACGAGCGGTCAGTTCGAGGAGGACTGGCGGGCCTACGTGCGCGACCACTATGGCTGGCTGTTCGTGCTGTCCCATTCGGTCGTGTTCTGGATGCTGATGGCGCTGGTGCTGCTGCTGGTGGCGCGCATCCGACAGCGGCGGGACAGGGAGCACATGGCCCGGCTGAGGGCCAGCGAGCCCCCGGATGAGCCGGCCTATTGGGAGGCGCACGACGAAGACGGTGGATCTCACGACCCGACCCGGGGATTACAACCACCACCATGAGCGAATCCACGAGCGAGCGAATCCTCATCGTCGATGACGACACCGACGCGCTGGAGGTCTATCGGACGCGTCTGGTGCACGCCGGCTACGAGGTCGAGACGGCCGAGAGCGCCGAGCAGGCTCTGGCGCGCGTAGGCGCCTTCGAGCCGGGTCTGGTGGTCACCGACGTCCGTATGGAGGGCATGAGCGGTCTGGAGCTGCTGGAACGCCTCAAGGAGGGCGTGAAGGGCCTCGAGGTAGTGGTCATGACGGGCCACGAGGACATGGAGACCGCCGTGACCGCCATGAAGGCGGGGGCCTTCGACTTCCTCGTGAAGCCGGTGGATCCCAAGGCGCTCCAGGCTCTGGTGGAGCGCTGCTTCCGCGAGCGCGAGCTGACGAGGACCGGGGACGACGAGGAGGCGGCGGGGGAAGCCGAGGTCGTGCCACGTGGACGGCTGGTGGGCAAGAACCCCCGCATGATCGAGATCTACAAGACCATCGGGGTGCTGAGCCGGAACCGGGCCACCGTGCTGGTACGTGGGGAGACGGGGACGGGCAAGGAGGTCATCGCCCGGGCCATCCACGACCACTCGGCCCATGCCGAGGAGCCCTTCATCGCGGTCAATTGCACGGCCCTCACGGACACGCTCCTGGAGTCCGAGCTCTTCGGGCACGTGAAGGGCGCCTTCACCGGTGCCACGGCGGGCCGCAAGGGCTACTTCGAGCTCGCGGGGAAGGGCACCATCTTCCTGGACGAGATCGGCGACACCAGCCCCGAGTTCCAGACCAAGCTCCTCCGTGTCCTCCAGGAGCGTCGATTCTATCCGGTGGGCGGCGAAGCGCCGCGGACCACCGAGGCGCGGGTCATAGCCGCCACGCACCAGCCCATGGAAGAGCTGGTGCGTGAGGGGCGCTTCCGCGAGGACCTCTACTTCAGGCTCAAGGTGGTGGAGATCCGCGTGCCACCTTTGCGCGACCGCGTCGACGACGTCGAGCCTCTGGCCGTGGTGCTCCTCGGACGCATCCGGCAGGAGACGGGCCGGGACGTGCGCAGGATTTCCGAGGAAGCCCTGCACATCCTCCAACAGTACGCGTGGCCCGGGAACGTGCGGGAGCTGGAGAACGCGCTCATGCGTGCGGCCATCCTGGCCCGGGGCACGGTCATCGGGCCCGACCACCTCGTGCTCGGCTCCGACGAGGAAGACGAGGGTGATCTGACGCTGGCATCCGCAGTCCTGCGCCATGTGCAGAAGGTCATGGGCCAGGCCGCGGGCGACCCGTCGGTCGCGGCACGGCTGTTGGACATCTCCGAGGAGGAGCTGGCAGCGCGCCTGGAAGAGGCGGGGGAGGAATGAGCCGCCCCGTCGGCCCGGGGACGCGTTGACCCCGGGCCCTCCTCCCGGTAGCATTCGACCGCCATGGCAAAGAAGACCTCCAGAAAAGACCCCAGCCCACGCGCGGCGCTCCAGTTCACCCGGGTGAATGCCACCCTGGCGGTGGCGGGCGTCCTGGCCCTCACCCTGGGGTACTGGCTCCTGGCTCAGGGCTCCATCACGGCGGCGCCGCTCCTGCTGGTGCTGGCCTACGTGGTGCTGCTCCCCCTGGCCATAATCCTCTAGCGTCCCGTCGGGACGCCGGGCGGGGTTCCCCGGCCCCGTCTGTTCCTCCGCGCCCCTCCCTTGCCTTCCGGCGGGAGGGATGCCCGGTGCAGATCGTGAGCGCTCCCCCTTTCCTGAGCCCGGAAAATCGTGCCGGTATCGGCACGACCTATCCGGACCCGCGGCACGCCCGCCCTCCCAATCCGGGACCGATGTGACCTGACGGGGCCCTCTTTCGTCCTACGTGTAGGGTCATGCCACCTCATGGCGTGCTTCCTGCACCCGCCCCGGCGTGTGCGTGGCCCCCGGCGATCGACGCCGGAGCGTCCACCGTCCAACCCCCGGACCGTCATGAGCGACCGCATCCACCGACATCTCGACGGAGCGCTTCCCCTCTCCGCGCTCTCCGATCAGGAGCGTCGGCAGGCGGAGGAGTACCGTCTGGCGATGTGGGAGGCCCTCGAGCCCCTCCGTCGGGAGCACGCCCCCGACGTCACCGGACCGGTCATGTCGGCGGTGCGCCCCTACTCCCTTGCAGCCGTGGTCGAACGTGGCACAAGCCCGTTGGGCCTGTTGCGGGCCCTGGGTACATGGCTGTGGAAGCCCCGGTCGCTCAGGCTGGAGCTCCGTCCGGCCTGGGGACTTCCCCTGTTGGCCGCCGCGGTGATCCTCGGCCCGAAGATGCTGTCCGCTCCACCACGGGGCACCCCGATCCAGGCGGGAGGCACGGTGATGGCCACCTCGCTGGTGGACGGGCGCGCCCTGGTCACCTTCCGGTTGGACGCGCCGGGGGCGCGGACGGTGCACCTGGCGGGAGACTTCACGGACTGGAAGTCGGGACCCGCGCTCAACCAGGTCTCGCCGGGCATCTGGTCCGTGGTGGTTTCCCTCCCGGTGGGCCTGCACGACTACGCGTTCATCGTAGACGGTACGCGATGGGTGCAGGACCCCCTTGCCGAGCAGGTGGATGACGGCTTCGGCGGGAGCAACAGTCGTGTGGCGGTCCTCCTCCCGGAGGGCAGCGAGACGTGAGGCGTACCCTTCCCGGAGTGGCGTCGCAGGCGGTACGGCGCGCCTGGCTCCCCTTCCTGGTCGGCTTCGTCTGGTGGCCTGCGACCCGTTTGGGCGCGCAGGAGTGGAGGGTGGACGCCCTGGCGGGCCGCTACCGGTACGAGAGCTCGCCGGTGGGCGCGCCGAGCGGATCCGCGCTGCTCGCGCTCCGCTACCTCGGTGGATCGAGCTGGCTTGGCGTCCTGGGCGGGGTGCCCATGAGCTCTCAGGACGCGCCGTGGGGTGACCTGTCTTCGGCCCTGAGGCTGACCGCCGCACGGCATCGGCTGGAATTAGGGGTGCGGCTGTCGGGCCAGGCCTTCGCCCAGGGAAGCCGTGGAGACACAGCGGTGTTGGTCACACCTTCGCAGCCGCTGCCGGGTGCGGCGCGCGGCAATCCCCTGGACCGACGCGGTGCGCTCGGTGGGGGCGTCGAGCCCGTCCTGGGCGGATGGGGGGCATCGGGAGAGATCACACCCCTGGTCGCCTACACGACGCCCTCCCTGACCGTGGAGGCGCGCGGCGGTCTGGCCGGGTTCCACAGCGACTTCGCGGACCAGGCCTTCGACCGGAGCCTCCGCGTGGCGTACGTGCGCGTGGCCCGCGCGGTGGGTCCTTCTCTCGTCCTCTCCCTCGATGGACGCGGACAGTGGGCTCCCGAGGCCACGTATCCCTTCGTGGGGGCGACGGCCCTGGTGACGCGATCCTCCTTCGACGCGTGGGGGTCGGTAGGCTCCTGGTTCGCCGACGGGGTGGAGACCACGCCGTGGGCGCTGGGCACGCGTGTCCGCGTGAGCGAGCGGCTGGCCTTGACGGGGTCGGTGCGGCGCGACGCCTTCGATCCGCTCTTCCAGACGCCCGCCCGGACTTCGTGGAGCTTCGGCCTGTCCTTCGCTCTGGCCCGCACGCCGGTGCCCGCCGCCCCCGTGCCCGAGCGGTACCAGAACGGCGTGGCCACCCTGATGCTCTCCGCGGACGGCGCCGAGGGCCCCGTGCTCGTGGCGGGCGACTTCAACGATTGGAAGCCTCAGCGGATGACGTTTCGGGACGGCCGCTGGACGCTCCAGGTCGCCCTTCCTCCGGGGGTGTACTACTACGCTTTCGTCTCCGGGGACGGGTCGTGGTTCGTTCCCGAATCCGTCGCCGGGCGAAAGCCCGACGGGTTCGGCGGCTACGTCGCGGTGCTGGTGGTCGAATGAGCCCGCTGCGCCATGAAGGTCCCGCAAGGTCTCGTTCGGACGCTTCGGACGGTGCGCTCGTTCGTCGTGTCCTGGCGGGCGATCCGGACGCCTACGAGCTCCTGGTGCGGCGGTACCAGGACGGCCTCTTCCGCTACGCACGGGGCCTCGGCGTTCCGCCGGACGCGGCCGAAGATCTGGTACAGGACGCCCTGATCCGCGCCTACCGGTACCTCCGGACCTGTGCCGACTCGGAGCGGTTCGAGGTATGGGTCTTCAGGATCCTGAGGAATGCCGCGCTGGACTGGCTGAAGGACATCCGCCGGCGAAGCGTGAGCGTGGAGGACGTGGTGCTCCACCACGGGGGGCCGGATCCCGACGAACAGGCCGGCCGTTCCGAGCTGAGGGACAGGCTGACCAGAGGGCTCGCTGAGCTGCCGACCGACCTCAGGGACGCCTTCCTCATGAAGCACCTGGAAGGGTTGTCCTACCAGGAGATGCAGCAGGTAACGGGGGCGTCCCTGAGCGCCTTGAAGATGCGGGTCCTCCGTGCGCGCGAGATGCTCCGCGAGATCCTGGCCGAAGCGGCGGAGCGCATCCCCATGTGACCCTCGAGCCGGTTGGCTCGTCGGTTGAATGGATGGAGGACACCCCCCCGAAGGAGAGCACATCATGCGAACCGCGACACTTCTGATGATGGCGCTGGCCCTGGTCCCCGTGGGGACGGCGGCTCAGCAGGAGGGTACGGGCGCCGAGGCCCGGCTCCAGGCGGTCATGGACGCGGCCGCCAGGTCGGAGATCCCCCTGGATCTGCTGCAGAGCAAGATCGCCGAGGGGCGGGCCAAGGGTGTGTCCATGGACCGGATCGCGACGGCTCTCGAGGCGCGGCTCAAGGGGCTGACCCACGCCCAGGAGGTTCTGTCGAGCGGTGGCGTCACGGCTCCTTCGGAAGGCGATCTGGCGGTGACCGCCGACGCCCTGGAGGCGGGGGTGAGCGAGGCGGCCCTTCTGCAGATCCAGAACACCGCGCCCGGAGAGCGCCGGATGGTCGCCACGGCGGTGCTGTCCGCCCTGGTCCAACTCGGCCACGTGCCGGAGGAGGCCCTGAGTCGCGTACAGGCCGCCATGGAGCGGGGCCCCGACGGCCTGGCCAACCTGCGGGCAGAGACGGCCGGTGAGCTCCACAGACGCGGAATGCGCCCCCCCGGGATCCCGGGTGCGCCGGGAGGCGGTGAGGGCTGAGCCGCCGAAGCGCACGCGCAGGCCTCCGCCCCTGGCCGGAAAGTCTCCGGTCGGGGGCGGTTGTGTTTCCAACTCCGGCCGGCGCGGTCCGCCATGGCAGGCCGGTACTTCCCGTGGCTGCGGCGCGACGCTCAGTTGGCAAAATGTCGCGCCGCGCTCTACAATGGCCGCCCTTCGCGTGGTGGTGATGGCGCGTAGGACCCTCCCGACAATAGGAGAACAGCCATGGCGTTCACCTTGAATGGTCCGGCCGAAGCCTATGCCGCGGTCTCCCTGCTGGTGGTCGGTGCCGATGGTCTCGGCACGATGGAGGAACGCCGGTTCCTGTTCGACGAGTTGGGCTCCATGGACGCCTTCGCGGGACACGATGCGGAGAGCTTCGGGGCGCTGCTCGGGGCGCTGATGGGCCGGATGTTCACCGACCTCTCGGATGACGGCGTGTCTCTCAACGCCGACGCCGCTGACCAGCTCTGTGCCGGCGCCTGCGACGTGCTGGACACGAACCAGCGCGGCGAGCTGTTCGCCGCTGCGGTGAATCTCGCCTGCGCCGACGGCCTGGCAGAGGAGGAGCGCACGGTCCTCATGGGGCTCGCGAAGGGACTCGGCCTGGGGGAGGCCACGGCGGCGGGGGTCATCGGGGACGCCGCCGGATAGCCGGCGGCAGCGGACCGGACACCACTCGCCTCGAGACCGCCTACCAGGGGGGAGACGCCGGGACTATGTTACGCGTCGTGCCGGCAGCAAACTCCACGGGCGCTTAGCTCAGCTGGTCCAGAGCACCTGCCTTACAA
Source organism: Gemmatimonadota bacterium (assembly GCA_050114675.1). GTDB lineage: Bacteria > Gemmatimonadota > Gemmatimonadetes > Longimicrobiales > Gaopeijiaceae > SZUA-318. Next base: position 11,823 of record JASFRY010000049.1, read on the forward strand.
GCAGGGGGTCGGCGGTTCGAATCCGTCAGCGCCCACTCCATTTGCGGGACGCGCGATACCCGGGTCGTGCGAACGTCGGAAGAAGAGCCGACGGCTCCGTGGGCGCGCTCGTCCCGAGCCGGGCCCGCCCGTCATGCCGGGTACTTGATGCCATAGTTGGCCCGCCAGGCCATGAGCTCGATCTCGCTCAGCTCCTTCTCGAGCCCCTTCATGATCGACTCGGCCATCTTCTGCCGATTGTCATCGAACAGGGCCTTCAGAACCAGCTTGTACGTCGCCTTCGTCGGCTGCGGCACGGGCTGGCCACCCACGGACACGACGGTCGGTCTCGACAAGCCGCGCATCACCATCGCGTCGAGGCGCTGGTACGTCTCTTTGACCGCATCGCTCCACGCCTTCTGACAGCTCGAGATGATGCCGGGGAGCTTGAGCTGTCCTTTGAGGCGGGGCGACAGCCCATCGGGCCGCCGATCATCGAAGGCCCAGGCCGTGGCCGCATAGGCCATACCTCGCAGGCCGGCCATGTACTCGTTGGCTGAGCTGGCGCGGGCAGCCTGCATCAGGCCGATGACGGGTGCCAGGACTGTGCCGAGCATGCCGGCCACGGCTCCGGTACCGGCGATGAGTCCCTCTTCCGCGATCAATCCCCCGATCTCGGCGAGCGTGATCGCGCGCTCACCTAGCTCGATGCGGTCCATGACCTTCTTCAGGGCTACCAGCTTGTCGCCATCGAGCCGGAAATCGCGCGCGAGCATGTTCAGGATCATCTGCCTCTGCTGCGCGGGGAGCATGGGCGGAGGCGGAGGAAGCTGGACGGTGATCCGGCTTCCCTTCATGAACGTGGGGATGTGGTAGAGGGTCTCTCCGGCGATGATCCGGTTGACGTCATCCACCCGGCGCAGATGCCCGAAGGCGTCGGCGCGAGCGTATTCGGTGACGTGGATGAAGTCGTCGTGGATCGCGGCCGAGTACTTGCTCAGCCAGTCACCGGGCCTGACGGCGATGGCGCCGTCGGAAGCGATGGTGACGTTGTAGGGACCGTTACGGTAGGTCGTCGGGCGTTCCATGGTCTCCGCCTCCGATCGGTGCCGCCGGAACGCGGAATTCCGGCTGCCGGGGTCTCAGACGTTTCCCCCCTCCGCTCGGGCCTTCCGACCTCCGGCGATCGGACGACCCGCTCGCCTTTCGGCAAGATCGGCGCGGAATAGCCTCGGAGCAACACAAATGTCCGCGAGCATCGTCGCCGAGCGCCGCGGCTCTCCTCCTCCGCGCGAGGGATGATCCCCCGCGTCGGGCTACCTCAGGGGCTCTCCGTCCCGGGATGGCCTGCTCCCGGCACCTCGGCCCCGGGCCACGACTCGTGCTCCAGCGCGATGAACCACTGGCCGTCCTGCAGCACCAGCGTCCGTGTCGTGGTCAGGTAGGGGCTTTCCTCGGTGCTTGCCTTCACCGTCACCGTGGCGGTGGTGGGCGACAGCGCCTGGGTGTGCAAGATGCCGTACTCGAAGGTGACGTCGGGGTGGGCGCGGTACCACGGCCCCATGGTCCCGGCGTAGGCCTCGTGGCCCTGGAGGACATCGCTGACCCCCACGTACAGGAAGGTGTCGCCGGGCAGGTAGTGGCTCATCACCGCGTCGGCGTCGTGGGCGTTCATGGCCTGGTAGAGATCCGAGATGACCGAGTCCACCTGGGTGACGATCCGGCTTCGCTGGGCTCCCGTGGGCGGGGTGGAGGGCTGACACGCGACGGCGGCGGCGACCGCCATCGCCACGGTCAGGTGGCGCATGCGCATGGACGTG
>JASFRY010000050.1:0-13563 GCA_050114675.1 Gemmatimonadota bacterium
GTCACTTCTTCCATCGCCGCTCCCCCTCTTTCGGGGATGGCCCACGGATGCGGGCCGAACGCGTGACGGCACGCGCGATGAGGGGGCTCGCTCCCTGAGGCCTCGTGGAAGCCAAGTAGCAAGAGTTGCACCACCCGGTGATCATTCGTGCCCGCGGGCCCGCGTCGTCCAGTGGGCTGGAGCCCACCGGCATCTCGGCGCCCCCGGACTGTGCTCGGGCAGACCCCGCGCCGAAAGCCCCGAGCGCCGCGAACCCCCCTGTCCGGCCACCGCCCACCGGGACTTTATTGCCGGATCCTCGCAAATCGGTGCCGGAGGATCCGGCCTGCTCCGGCGCGACCTCTCCCCGCCCGACGTGACGCCAGCCGACGAGGTCACGTGCTCCTCGAGGGGGCTCGGAGCCGTCCGGCGACGGGTTCAGCGGATGCGAAAGACGCGTCGCGACGTGGTGGGGCGACGCAGCGGTGGAGCGGGAGCGAATCCCAAAGAGGACAGGCGCAAGGGACGTGCCGTCCCGGCGGGACGCCCCGACGGGGAGGTTCTCCGGCACGAAACTTTCTCGTTCAGGCCCGCAGGGCTTGTGCTTTGAGAAAGAGAACGGCCCGCCATCTCGAACCGGGGGTTCATCCATGACCATTCATCGGCACGCCGGCGCTCTTGGGCTGGCGCTCGTGCTCCTGCTGCTCGCCCTGCCCGCGGCAGGTGTGGCCCAAGGTCGATCCGGGCGCGATCACCGGGCGCCCGCAGCTGCGCAGGCGTCCGTCACGCTCACCGCGGAGATGCGGGCGCAGATCCGCGACTTCTACGCGGCGCGCGGCGAGTCCGGTACGAAGGCGCTCCCTCCGGGGATCCGCCGCAACCTCGCACGCGGCAAGCCTCTCCCTCCCGGCATCGCCAAGAAGGTGGCTCCGGCCGAGCTGATCTCACGCGTGAAGGTGCCCGAGGGCTACGAGCTCGTGGAGGTGGGCCTCGACGTCTTGCTCGTGGAGGTGGCGACCCATGTCATCCATGATGTGCTCATGGACGTCATCCGGTAACCTCGCCCGCCGCGGCACCGACCCTTATTCTGCACCAAGACGGGCAGGCGGGTACCCGAGACTTCACGATTCACTCCGGTCCCTGGAGGTGACGTATGTCTCGCTGGACGATACTCGCGACCGCTCTTCTCGCCGCAGCGTGTACGGCTTCGGCCGAGGAGCAGGCCATGGAGGAGCCGGCAGGGGCTACCGATTGGCAGGAAGGAGTATGGGAGTATGTCGCTCCCACCCAGGGCCAGAGCATCGCTCGCGGCGGCCGCTTCGTCTTTCTCTTTGGCCCGGCCGATGGAAGCGCATCGATGACCGGCGAAGCCGGCACGTACGAGATCGCCGGGGACACGGTCAAGAACACGGTTCGATTCTCGACCGACCCCGATCGCATCGGCTACGAATATTGGTGGACCCTGGAGTCCGAGTCGGGTGACACCCTCAGCTACGTCGTGATGAATACCCAGGGTGAGATCACGGGGAGAGGGCGATCGATCCGAATCCAGTGACCGATCCACAGGAAGCGGTGCTTTCGACTCCAGCGCCCCGGCGCTGGGAACGCTCATCGACCTTGATGAAGTGACGCCTGGGACCGACAACGCCGGTTTCCCGCTCCGGCTACCCGGCGGCCTTCCCACGCGTGTCGCTCGTGCCCGTGCAGGTCGTTTGCCCGATCACGCTACATGCAGGAGCCTGCTTCCGCGCCCTTCGGTGAGGGTCGGCGACCCGCTGGGCGTCGTGTGGCGGCAGCAAGAGTAAGCGAGGTGTCACATGAAGAAGAAGATCGGCTTCTTGGACCTCATCCAAACCGTCGCGATCGTCCTGGGAATCGTGTTTGCGCTGTTGGAGCTTTCCCAGATGCGAGAAGAGCGTTCCAGGCAAGCTGCAGCGGAGCTGGCCCGTTCCTTCCAGACCCCGGAGTTGATGGAGGGCGTAACCACTGCGCTGCGAATGCCCGACGGCGCTTCGGCCGATGAGGTGCTCCAGCACTTTCAGGGCAACGACGCGCTCCTCAACCAAACGGCCGAGATCTTCGAGACGGTGGGCATCCTCGTCTACCGGGGCGAGATCGATCTCTGGCTCGTGGACGATCTCATGGGCGGCGCGGCGATCACGTTCTGGAACAAGACGCGCGCCTATTGGGAGTATTGGCGAAGGGAGATGGATCGCCCTGCGATTGCAGAATGGACACAGTGGTTGGCCGAGCGGCTTGCCGAGCTCGATACCTCGACCCAACCGCCGGCCTATGAGGCCTTTCGGGATTGGGAGCCGTCGGGCTAGCCAAGATCGAGGGACGCGGTCACACGGCAGCGCTCCGGCTGCGGCGCCTCCCGTCGGAGCCGAGTTCTTTGCCATCTTCGGTTCATGAGGGCTGTAATCGGTGGTACAGGGTCTCCGCGCCGTGCGTCGACGGGGTTGCCCGGAGGGGCCACGACAGGGCAGCGTCCCATGGATATCCGGCCGCCTTCGCGAGGTTCTCTCCTTGGCAACCGGTCGGCCCGAGTTGGCGTAGGCCGCAAACGTGTCGCAAGACTCTAGAGAGAATTGTTCTTTCCCTGGCCGCGCGAACTCGTCATGTTCTCCCTGGCACGTTGGCAACCCTGTCCAACCGCGCACCGTCTGGCCGGGTATCCACAGGTGTTCTCGGGTGAACGGCACGTCGGAGGCGGTTGGCGGCACTCGACCCCCCCGGCGACCGGCTCGTCGACCCTCCCTCCGCCGTTCGCCAACCGAGCAAAGCGTCCATGGATCAGAGTTCGCGTAGGAGGTGGCGCATACCGTACGCGGTCCTCGGCATCGAGGTCGGTCCGACGCGACTTCGCGCGCTCCGTCTCGGGCCGCGAGGTCGGACCGAGGCCATGGAAGTGTCGTGGGCGGCTCATCCTCCGGCCGATTCGATCGCCGCCCTGAGAGACCGCTTCGGCTCCGGAAACTCCGTGGCAGTCGCGCTGGACATGTCCGTCTTGTTCGTGAAGCGTCTCCGGCTTCCCCCCGTCTCCATGGAAGAGCGGCGTCGCATCGTCGCCACGGATCCGCAGCGCTACTTCCCGGTCCTGGACGATGCCCTGGTGGCAGGCGTCCGCGAGGACGATCTGGTCGTCGCTGCTCGGGCGGATCTGTTCGACGCCTGGGCTGAAGCCCTCGGTGCGCTGGGGTCCGTGGAGCGGGTGGAGCCGGCCCCTTCCGCCCTGGCGCGCCACCTGGGGGCCTGTGGCGTCCAGGACGGACTTCTCGTGATGGCAGACTCGGCTTCGGCCGAGGCGACCGTGGCCCGCGTCCATCGGGGGACGATCGAGATGCTCCGCAAGGTTCCGTCTCGCCAGGGAGAGCTGGCCGAGCTGGTGTCCGACTCCGATCCGGCCCCCGCCGGGTGGGTGCTCTGTCCCTGGCGACAGGACCTCGCGGACGAGCTGGGCCCTCACCTTCCGCAAGGGACCGCGATGCGGGCTCCGGCACCACCGGGGGCGCCCGACTCCTTTGCAGCGGCCCACGGCGCCGCGCTCGGTCTCGACGACGGGGCACAACTCACACTCGTCTCTCCCGCCATGGAGCGCAGGCTATCGGCGGCAGTCCGGAGACGCACGCTCCTCCACGTCGTCGCGCTGGTGGTGGCACTCCTGGCGTTCGGCTGGTCCCTCGATCATCGTCGCGCGGCTACGTTGCGTGCCCTCGACACACGGATTGCCGCCGTGCGGGCGGAGGCGGCTCCGGTGCTCGAGCTCAGGAGTCAGGCAGCCTCCATCGCCGAGGAGGTGGCCCTCGTATCGAAGGAGGCTTCCACCCGTACGGACCCCCTGGACGTTCTGCTCGCTCTGACGCGCATACTCCCCCAGGATGCCTACGTGACACAGCTGTCGGTGATGGGCGACGAGTGGGAACTGAATGGGCGTGCGCACGACGCCGCCAAGCTCGTGCCCCTTCTGGAACGCAGCGACCTCTTCACGGACGTCCGTTTCCGGAGCGCGACCACGCGGGTTCGTGTCCGCGACGAGAGCCTCGAGAACTTCTCCCTGGCCTTCCGCCATGTTCCGACGCCTTAGCCGTCGCGAACGGATCGTGGTAGCGGGGGGCGGTGTGGTGAGCCTCCTGTCGCTTCTCATCGCGTTCGTGCTCATCCCCCAGGCGCGACGCTGGTCCGACAGGGAGGCGGAGATCCGTCTCAAGTCCGAGCAGCTCGCCCGACTGCAGGGCATGTTGGCGCAGGCGGAATCGGTGCAGCAATCGGTGGCAGACCTCGACCACCTGCGCCGTTCGGCGGATCGACGCCTTCTCGGCGGGGCGACCGCGGCGGTGGCGAGCTCCAGCCTGCAGCTCCTTCTCAACCGCTACACGACGGAGAGTGGGATGGAGCTCCAGCGCGTCGACGCGGCGGGCCAGACCGCCGGTCCGGGGCCCCTTCAGCGCGTTCCCGCCCGGGTCACGGTGCAGGGTGACATCCGGGGACTGGTCGACCTCCTGGTGCTCCTGCATCAGGCAGAGACGCTTATCGCCGTGGACGAGATGCGGGTGAGCGCCTCTCCGGGATATGCCCAGGCGCCGGACCTGATCACCGCCTCCGTCGGCCTGCACGGATACTACCGGGTCCCGGAGAGCGACCGATGAGCCGGCGTCAGGCCCGGGGGGCGGCCGTTGTGGCCGGCGTGCTGCTCCTGTTGGCGTTGTGGCTCGGGATCGCCCCTGTGAAGCCGCCCGCACCCGCACCGCGGCCCCTTCCTCCTCTGTCGGCGATCCAGGCGTCGTCGTCGTCGGGCCCCCGGCAAGACCCCGCACTGTACCGTGAGGTTGTGCAGGGGAACATCCTATCCCCGTCCCGCACGGCGCCGGCGCCTCGGGAGGCCCTGCGGCCAGGGGCCGGGGCAGCAGGGAGCTCCGGCGACGGGCCCCGACGGCGTTTGCGCCTTTCGGGCATCGTCCGTGGGCCCGAAGGCGTCGTCGCACTCATCGACGCGGACCCGGCAGTTCCGGGGGCCGAGCTCTACCGCCAGGGTGACCGGGTGGGCCCGTACCGCCTGGTGGAAGCCACGGATTCGGTGATTGTGCTGCGAGGAGCGTCGGGAACACAGGTGCTCAGACTCGATCCCCTGCCAGGAGGGAGGACCCCGTGAAGATCCGATTCGCGTCCCACTGCGTCGGTCGTCGGCTCGCGCTGACGCTCGCCCTGATGGCCGTGGGGTGTCCATCGTCCACCGCGGCGCAGCAGGCGACCACCCTGAACTACGTGAACGCGGACATCCGGGGGGTGATCCGGAGCCTTTCGACCATGCTCGGCCTGAACGTGCTCATCTCCGAGACCGTGCCGGATGCAAGGGTCAGCTACTCGACGGCGGGACCGGTCGCTCGTGCGGACATCGGACCCGTGCTCGAGACCATCCTCGAGTCGGAGGGTCTGGTGCTCGTCGCCCGGGGACCGGTCGCACAAGTCGTCCCCGTGGAGTCGGCGCCGGTGACGGGGCCGGTGCATTCGGGAAGAGAGCTCCCCTCTCCGCCACCCGTCGGCCTGATCACCCAGATCGTTCCCCTGGAGTACATCAGCCCCGACGAGGCCTTGACGCTGCTGAACCAGCTCTCAGGCCGCCTGTCGCGGATTGAGGCGCTCCCGCGGTCGAACGCCATCATGATCACGGATCACGCGTCCAACGTCGCCCGGTTCCTCGAGCTCGTCCGGCAGGTGGACGCCCGGGCGGACGGCGAGGCCGGGCGCCGTACCTACGTCTATCGCCTCAAGCACGCGACCGCATCGGAGCTGGCGGCCACGCTTGCTCAGGTCTACGGGCTGAGGCTTGCCGAGACCCCGACCCGACCCCGGGTGGCGGCCCTCAGCGACCGGAGCCTGAGCTCGACGCTGGAGGGATTCCGCAATCGGGATCTGGACGCCCTCGAGCAACGCCGGTCGGGAGCGCTGCTCCCACTCTCCACACCGGCGGCCACCGCCGGAACGGCAGAGGGGGCACCGGCCGACGACACGGGACCCGACGGCCGCACCACGGTGGTTGCCGACGCGGCCACCAACTCCCTGGTCATCAGGACCGAGCCACCCAACTTCCCGGTGCTGCGCGAGACCATCGAGAAGCTCGACGTTCGGCCGCCCCAGGTGCTCCTCGAGGTTCAGGTCACGGAGGTGACCTTGGACAAGGCGACCCAGTACGGGATCAACTGGGCGCTGTTCACGCAGAACGACGAAAGGACCCGCGAATCCACTGCACGCCTCGGCCTGCAACGCTACGCCGACAGCACGCTCACCAATGCTCAGGACTTCCTGCTGAGGACGGTTCGCCTGGGCGAGGTGGACGTCCGTGCCGTCATCCGCGCCCTCGCCACCGACACCGACGTGCGGGTGCTGTCCACGCCCCACGTCGTCGCGCTCAACAACGAGGAGGCCCGCATCCTCGTCGGGAGCCAGGTGCCCTTCACCCAGTCCACCCGGACGGGGCTCGACGTGGTGGTCGACCAGGTCGTCCAGTACCGGGACGTGGGCGTGCAACTCACCGTTATCCCCACCATCAACGAGGACGGCTACGTCACGTTCCGGATGCTGCAGGAGGTGAGCTCCCTCACGTCCCAGAGCGTGGAGGCGGCCCTGGGTGCGTCGGTGATCAGCACCCGCGAGGCCGAGACCAGCGCCGTGGTCCGGAACGGTCAGACGGTGGTGATCGGGGGCCTCATCGAGGAGTCGAGCGATGTCATCGAGTCGGGCGTCCCGCTGCTGAAGGACATCCCGCTGCTGGGCTACCTCTTCAAGAACCGAACCACCCGGCGCGTGCGCACCGAGCTGGCCATCTTCGTGACGCCCCACGTCATCGTGACCGACGAGGACGCCGACGCGCTCTATCGCCGCGTGCGGGAGCGACAGGACAGTGCCGGCGCGTTCCCGCCCGACTCGTCCCGGATCCAGGGGGGCTCCTGAGTCACGACGCGCACGGGGGAGCCCACCCCATGGATGATCGGCCCGCGACCGCGGGGCCCCCTCGCCCCTCCAACCGGGAGCTCCGGGAGGCGGCCGCTTCGCCCCTCGCGCAACGGCTGTCACCGGAGTACCTCCAACTCCATCGGATTCTCCCCCTGCAGCTGACCGAGGGGGGACGCCTGCAATTGGCCGTGGGCGGCGACCTGGATCCCACGGTGCTGGACGAGCTGCGTCTGGCGCTGGGATATCCGTTGGAGCTGGTGGAGGCGCCGGCCGCCGAGATCCAGGCCGCCATCCTGTCCACCCGCGGCGCCGCCGAGATCGACGCCGTTCGGGTGGAGCAGTCGGAGGGCGGAGAAGGCGGAAGCGGCAGCGCCATGCTGGACGATCTCCGGGCCCTGGCCAGTGAGGCGCCGGTCATCCAGCTGGTCAACCTGATGCTCCTCGAGGCATTGAAGCACCGGGCCAGCGACGTGCACGTCGAGTCTACCGCCGAGGGCCTTCGCGTCCGCCAGCGCATCGACGGCGTTCTCCACGACGTGGCCAAGCATCCCCTGCGCTACCAGGCGGCGGTCATCAGCCGCATCAAGATCATGGCGAATCTGGACATTGCCGAGCGCAGGGTGCCCCAGGACGGGCGCGTGCGTCTCAGACTCTCGGACCGGGAGCTCGACGTCCGGGTCTCCACGCTGCCCTCCGTGCACGGCGAGAGCGTGGTGCTCCGGCTCCTCGACCGGACCAGCAACGTCCGCACGCTCGATCGTCTGGGAATGGACGGCGGGACCCGGCGCCGTTTCTCCCGCCTGGTGCTCCGCCCCAACGGGATCATCCTGGTGACGGGCCCCACGGGATCGGGCAAGACGACCACTCTGTACGCGGCGCTGCAGCGCATCAACACCCCCGAGGTCAAGATCATCACGGTGGAGGACCCGGTCGAGTACCAGATCGATGGCCTGACCCAGATCGCCGTGGAGCCGAAGGCCGGACGCACCTTCGCGACGGCGCTCCGCTCGATCCTCCGCCACGATCCCGACGTGGTCATGGTGGGGGAGATGCGTGACCGGGAGACGGCCGAGATCGCGATCCAGGCGGCCCTCACCGGCCATCTCGTGCTGTCGACGCTGCACACGAACGACGCGCCAAGCGGCGTGACCCGATTGCGCGACATGGGGACGGAGCCCTACCTCCTGGCCGCCACCGTCCAGGGCATCCTCGCGCAGCGACTCGTCCGCAGAATCTGCGAGGACTGCGCCGAGGCGCGGAATCTCGATGAAGCCGAGCGGGCATGGGCGCGTGAGCTGTCGCTGCCTACCTCCACGGGGACGTTCCGCCACGGAACCGGGTGCGAGCGTTGCGGCGGGACGGGATTCCTGGGCCGCCGGGGTGTCTACGAGCTCATGGTCATGACCGAAGGGATCCGGTCTCTGGTGGTGAGGGGAGGATCCCTGGACGACATCCGTCGGCTTGCCACAGAAGAGGGAATGCGACCCCTGCACGAAGCCGCATGGGACCTGGCAGTCGCCGGCCTGACCACTCCCGGAGAGGTCGCCCGGATTGCCGGGGAGGAGCACGGACGGTGAGCACACGGTTCCGCTACCGAGCCTCGACCGTGCGTGGAGAGGTGGTCGAAGGCGTCTCGGATGCGGTGTCGCGTAAGCAGCTCCTCGACGAGTTGCGGCGGCAGGACCTCCACGCCATGTCCATCGAGGAGATGCAGCCGGCGCTCGGGCGGCGGGACGCGTTCCGCCGTCGGGGCGCCGCCGTCACGCAGTGGTCCCGCAACTTCGCGGCGCTGGTGGGCGCCGCGACGCCCCTGGACCGGGCGCTCAAGGTCTCCGCCGATCAATCCGGTCACGAGGGGCTCGCCCGGGTGCTGGAGGACGTGCGGGCAGCCGTCCAATCGGGAGAGAGCCTGTCGGACGCCCTCTCGAGCCATCCCCGCTGGTTTCCGCCGGTGCTGGCGGCTCTGGCGCGGGCCGGCGAGGCGAGCGGTGCATTGGGGGAGGTGCTCGAGCAGGCGGCGGACTACCTGGAGGAGGTGGACGATCTGAGGTCCCAGGTTCGCACCGCGCTGGTCTACCCCGCCCTCATGTCCATGGTCGCCGCCGTGGGCGTTGCGGTGCTCCTCCTCTTCGTCGTTCCACGGTTCTCGGGAATCCTGGAGGACCTCGGCGGGACCATGCCCCTCACCACGCGAGCGCTGGTCGCGACGGGGGCTTTCCTGCACGGGTACTGGTGGCTCGTGCTCGCTCTCGCCCTCGCGGCGGGCGTCGGAGCCAGGGAGTGGCTTCGGCGGCCCGCCAACCGGTTGCGCTGGCACCGGAGCCGCCTCGGTTGGCCCGTCCTCGGGGACCTGGAGCGCAAGCTGGCGGCGGCACGATTCACCCGAACCCTGGGGCTTCTGTTGAGCCACGGGCTCCCGCTGCTGGTGGCGCTGCGCATTGCGCGGGCGTCCGCGGAGAACCTTCACCTCGTCGCGGTCCTCGAACGCGGCTCGACGGCGGTGGCCGAGGGAAGCCCGCTGAGCCAGAGCGTGGCGGCGGCGCTCCCGCCGCTGGCGGTGGAGATGCTCGCGGTGGGAGAGGAGAGCGGGCGTTTGGCCACCATGTGCCTTCGGGTCGCCGAGACCTTCGACAAGGAGGTGCGCCGCGGGGTGAGGGTCGCCGTGTCCCTGCTGGAGCCCGCGATGATCATCGTCTTCGGCGTGCTGGTGGGCCTCGTCGCCCTGGCCATGCTCCAGGCGATCTACAGCGTGAACACCAACCTGAGCTGAGTTCGATACCATGGATCCGTGTCGAGAGAAGTCGAGAGGCGCGCCCGGGTTCACCCTGGTGGAGATCCTCGTGGTGGTCATCGTCCTGGGCCTCCTCGCCGGCCTGGTGGCACCCCGGATCATCGGCAGGGTGTCGGAGGCCAGGAGCGCCACCGCTCGCACCCAGATCGAGATGATGAGCGTCGCTCTGGACAGCTACCGCCTGGACAACGGGCGCTACCCGACCACCCAGCAGGGTCTCCAGGCGCTTCGCACCCGGCCCACCGCCGAGCCGACTCCCATGAACTGGAAGGGACCCTACCTTCGCCGCGAGGTCCCCATGGACCCGTGGGGCCGCCCCTACGAGTACCGGAGCCCGGGCGAGCAGAACCCGCAGAGCTTCGATCTCTTCACCCTCGGGCTCGACGGAGCTCCGGGTGGAGAGGGAGAGAACGCCGACATCACGAGCTGGCAGTGAGGCGCCGTGCTCGAGGGTGACCTTCGTGGGCGGCTCCGTCCCGTGCCCCGTCGCGGCCCCTTCGCCCCGTCGGCGCAACGTGACATCCCGGGCTTCACCCTGGTGGAGATCGTCGTCGTGCTCGTCGTGCTGGGGCTCGGCGCGGCCCTGGTGGCGCCCGCGCTCCTCCCTCCACGGCAGGAGGAGCCCACGTCCCTCGGGGCGGTGATCGCCCGTGTGCAGGACGTGGCGGCGCGGCGGGGTGAGACCCTGCTTCTGGACGTGTCTCCCGCGGGGACCTGGGCCGCATTCGGGACCGCGTCCCGGGAGGAAGAGGCCCTGGGCGCCGGGGCGTTGGAGGGGACCGTGCCCCTGCGTGCCTTCACGCTCCGCGTCGACCCCCTGGGCTCCTGCGGGCTGACGCTGGAAGCCGACACGGCGGGATGGCGTCCGCCCGTGGACCCCCTGACCTGTCGCCTCGCATCCCCATGAGGTCCGTCGCCAGAGGTGGCTTCACCCTGCTGGAGGCCATGGTGGCTCTGGTCATCCTGGGCCTGGTGGTGACGGCGTCGTTCCAGCTGTACGGCTCGGCGCTGCGCTCGGTCCGTGACGCCCGGGAGTGGACCGCCGCCGCCGCGTACGCCCAGGAGGGGATGGAGCTGGCGAAGCTGGACGCGGGGAGCATGGTCTCCCGGGGCACGGAAGCCCTGGAGGGTGGCTTCCGTCGGCAGGTCCGGGTCCGGAGCCTCGACGCGCATCTGGCCGAGCTCACGGTCTCCGTGCGCTTCCCGGGCGGAGGGATCTTCGAGGTGAGCCGGTTGGTGTCCGCGCCATGAGAAGGAGTGACGGGTTCACGCTGGTGGAGGTGATGCTCGGCCTCGTCATCACGGGCGTGGTGGCCCTGCTGGTCTACGGGGCGCTGCGTACCGCCGCCGACACCGAGGCCCGTCTGGCCGACGGCCGGGTCGCGGCACGGGCCGAGCTGGCGTGGCGCGCCATCATCGCCGATGCGGTGCGGGGTGTCAGGTCGAGTCTGGACTACGACGAGCCCACACTCGTCGTCCAGGACGGAATGGGGCCCGCCGGGCATCCAGCCGATCACCTGATGCTCGTGACGGGAGCCGGCTCGCCTCCGCTGGCCCCGGGCGCGGACTGGCGGGTCTCCCTAGAAACCGGTGCCGGGGGCCTCGTCGCCGAGGCGACGCCGCTGGGGCGGCCGGCGGCGTCGAGGGTGCTCCGGGCGCCCGAGGGCTTCACCGGGATCGACGTGGAGGTCCTGGCCGGCGGCCGCTGGCTGGATGCATGGCCTGGAGGGAGGGAGCTCCCCCGTGCCATCCGCGTCACGTTCTGGACCGCCGAGGGACCGAGAGGGATGCCCCTCGTCCTCGCGCTTCCGTTGGCCGGGGGACCATGAGCATCCGGCCGGGGCGGTCGGCGGCGGGAGGAGACCGAAGGGGCGTCGCCCTGGTGCTGGCGCTCTGGGCGCTCCTGGTGCTCGGCCTGGCCTCCCTTCGGATCCTGGCGCAGGTGCGCTCACGCGTGGACGTGGCGACGCTGGTCCGCAGCCGAACCGTGGCCCGGTATTCCGCCGAGAGCGGGGTGGTGGCCGCCCAGGCCCTCCTGGACGAGATGGTCCGAAGCGCGAGCTCGCCCGCGGAGCAGGCCCGGGTGTTCGACGCGTTCCGGCAGACGGTGGAGACGTGGGGGGAGCGACACGTCGGATCGGGCCGCTTCCAGGTCGCCGTCGAAGACCTGAACGCGAGGGTGGACCTGAACCGTTCCCGCACCCCGGTCCTCCAGGGCCTTTTCCGGCAGTTCGTGTCCGATGCCGAGGCAGAGGCGCTGGTGCGTGCTCTCCGGGGCTCGGCCGGCCTGGACGTGGTGGGGGCCCCGTTCGACGCGGGCGAACTTCCTGCACCGGACCCGGACGCGGATCCGACCGTGGGCGGTGGGACGCCGCGCGCCCGGCCCCTGATGCACCTGGAGGAGCTGCGCCTGATCACCGGCTTCGGGGATTCCCTGGCGGCGGAGATCGCCCCCTACGTGACGGTCCTGGGCGACGGACGCATCAACGTGAACACCGCGCCTGTCCCCGTGCTGGCTGCGGTGCCCGAGATCGGCGAGGCGGCGGCCCGGTCGGTGGTGGCGTCGCGTGACCGGACCGGCCCCCTGGCGTCGGGGCTGGCGGTGTATTCCCGGCTCGCCGAGATCTCCCGGGGTGCGGTGAGCGCGCGGATGCAGGACCTGGTCACCATGCCCCGCAGGGTCCTGGTGGTCAGCCGGGGGTGGGAGCACGGCCACCCCTACACCCACGAGGTCCAGGCGGTCTTCGAGGTGGCGGCGTCGAGCATGGTCGCTGGATCACGGGTGCGGCCCAGGTTCTGGACCGAGCGGGGCCGGTAGGCCCGCGGCACCGCACGAGAAGCGCCCGGAGCCCCTCACGGGACCCCGGGCGGCTGAGGTGAGCGTCGGAGCGTCGGCTACTTGGCCGGCGAGTCCGGGGGGATCGGACCCACGTGGAACGGCCGCATCATCTCGTTGTCCTCGTGCTCGACGATGTGGCAGTGCCAGACGTAGATGCCGGGGATGTCGAACCTCGACTTCACCCGGGTGATCTCGCCGGGGTAGGAGATGACCGTGTCCTTGAAGCCCGTCTCCCAGGGCAGAGGCCCGTTGCTGCCGGCGACACTTGGACCGCCGCCGATGGCCTCCCGGCCGAGGACCTCGAACTGGACCTGGTGGATGTGGATGGGGTGGGCGTCCTCCGTGACGTTGTAGATCGCCCACTCCTCGACGTCGCCGACGGCCGGGTTCTCCGTGATGGGATCCATCCAGAGCGTGGTCGTGGGCTGGCCCGTCCCGGTGTCCCACGTGCCCAGCAGCGCGGCCGTCGGGATATCGACCGGCTCGTAGGCCTCCTCGTTGAGGCTGAGATCGCGTGTGACCGCCGCATCGCCGAGCGCCGTGATCGCCGGCAGCTGCAGGTACTGGGGCGGCGTGGTCGGATCGGCCACGGGACCTGCGGCGACGCGGAACTCCATGACCTGGCCGGTGGAGTCCGGATGCGCCGGGTCGAAGTCCACGCCGATCTGGCCGCCGCCGAAGGGCTCGTCGGGCCCCAGGTTCAGCATCCGGAACGTCGAGCCCGCCGCGGCGCTGAAGTCCACGATGAGGTCCGCCCGCTCGGCCAGTGCCATGAGCACCGTGGCGCCGCCGCCGGTGCTCCCGGGATACGGATGGTCGTTCAGCCGCACCGGCGCGGGGAGGAAGCCGCCCTCGGCGCCGATCTGCCACACCTCCACGCCGGGATGCTCGAACTGGAGGATGAGGAAGCGGGAGTTGCAGCCGTTCAGCATCCGGAAGCGGTAGCGGCGCGGCTCCACCTCGAGGTAGGGCCACGTGAAGCCGTTGACCACCATCATGT
>JASFRY010000051.1:0-13436 GCA_050114675.1 Gemmatimonadota bacterium
CATGGAGACGCGCCGTGGTGCCCTCCGCCCGGTCCCGTCGAGCCCCGATCAGCACCTTGGGGACGCTGCCGGACAATCGATCCCGATGCCCCCGGGAGGTCCGTCGCTCCTGGCGCTCCCGTGCCGCCTGCGCGGCCCGCTCGGCACGACGGAGCTCTTTCTTGGCGTGGGCGAGGTCCCGCGTCGCCGCTTCGTCCTCTGCGCGGCGCTGCTCCTCATAGAAGGCGTAGTTCCCGCCGTACACACGCAGTCCCTGAAGGGACAGGTCGAAGATACGGTCCACGAGGGACAAGAGCGCTCGGTCGTGGGAGATGACGAGCAATCCCCGGCGCCACGCCTCAACCCACCGGTACAGCGCCTCCCGGCTGTCGCGGTCCAGGTCGTTGGTGGGCTCGTCGAGAATCGCCAGGTCGGGCCCGCCGAGACCGAGACCTGCCAGCGCCACGCGTGTCGCTTCCCCCCCGCTCAGCGAAGTCAGGGGCCGATCCAGGGCCAGGTGCGGAAGGCCGAGGCGAGCGAGCTCGGCCTGTGCCCGCTCCCTCAGGTCCCACGCAGTTCCCGCGCGCTCGTAGTCGACAGGATCGGTGCTGCCCTCCTCGATACGACGAAGGGCAGCGAGCTGCGGCGCGACCCCAAGGGCGTGCGCGACTGTCGGGACCTGCGCTCCTGCTCCGCCGCCAGCGTCCGTACGCTGCTGGGGCAGGTAGGAGACCCGACCGCTCCGGACCACGCGGCCCCGGGTCGGGCTGACCTCTCCCGCGAGGATCCGGGCCAGCGTGCTCTTGCCCACCCCGTTCGCTCCCACCAGGCCCGTGCGATGGTGGCCCAGCCCGAAGCTCAGGTCGGCGAAGAGCACGCGACCATGCGGCAGCGTGAAGCCGAGTCCGTGCACCGTCACGAAAGCGTCCGAAGCGTGCTGCATTCCCCAGCGTCCAAGCAGACGGAGTACCGGATCCCCGGGAGCAGCCCGCTCGTGCCGGAGATCGCGCGAGTAATGCACATAAGCAGGCCGCAGTCAAAACGACCAGGCTGGAGCTCGCTGACCATGACCGACTCGACGGGGCCTTCGGCCGTGCTCGCCGCCGGATCCAGAGGCCTGGATGCCGAAATGGCACGGGTTTGCGATCCTGCGCGCTGCTCGTTCATATTGCGGCCGTGAGCGATCGCTACGACGTCATTCTGTACGGTGCCACCGGCTTCACCGGACAGCAGACCGCCCGGTACTTCGCCGCCCGGGCGCCAGCCGGGTTGCGATGGGCCGTGGCCGGCCGAAACCGGGCCAGGCTCGACGAGGTGGCCCGGGAAAGCGGTGCCGTGGGCAGAGTGGTCGCGGACAGCCGAGATCCGGCGGCCGTCGACGCCATGGTCCACCAGGCCCGAGTGATCCTCACCACCGCGGGCCCCTTCTCCAAGTATGGAACCCCCGTGGTGGACGCGTGCGTGCGCCACGGCGTGGACTACGTGGACATCACCGGCGAGACCTGGTGGGTGCGGGAGCTCATCGACCGCTACCATGACGAGGCAGCCAGGCGGGGCACGCGAATCGTGCCGTTCTGCGGCTTCGACTCGGTGCCGTCCGACGTGGGGACGCTCTTCCTGGTGGACCACCTGCGCCGGGCGGGCAGCGGTGGCGTCCGCCTTGTCAGCACGTCCTTCACCATGCGCGGTGGCCTCAACGGCGGGACCCTCGACACCATGCTCACCATGCAGGAGGAGGGAAAGGAGCGCGAGGTCGCCGACCCTGTCCTGCTCAACCCCGCCGGCCGGCAGAGTGACGAGGAGCGGGCCCGCAGCCGGGACCTCCGCAGCGTGGTCCGGGACCCGGAGCGCGGTGTGTGGCTGGCGCCCTTCGTGATGGCGTCCATCAACACCCGCGTGGTCCGCCGGAGCAACGCCCTGTTCGCCGGATACGATCGTCCGTACGGACGGTCCTTCACCTACCGGGAGGCCGCGGAGTTCCGGCGGCGGAGCAAGGCGGTTGCCATGGCCGCGAGCCTCGGCCTCGTCTATGGGCTCGTGCGCAAGTCGTGGGGACGGCGCATGGTCCGGTGGCTCGGACCGGATCCCGGGGACGGCCCTTCGGAGAAGACCATGGACGAGGGTTTCTTCCGATGCCGACTGCTGGGCGAGGGCGAGGACGGACGGCGCGCCCTGGCCACCCTCTCCTTCCAGGGCGACCCCGGCAACCGCGCCACGGTGGCCATGCTTTGCGAGTCGGCCCTGCTCCTCTGCGGACCCCGGGACGCTCTTCCGGGTGGCGCCGAAAGGGGCGGCGTGCTCACGCCCGCGACCGCCCTCGGCCTTCCCCTCCTGGAACGGCTCCGCACCGCGGGCCTCACGGCTGCCGTCGAAGACCTGCCGCAGGCCGCCCGGCCCTGATCACCCGCAGGAGGTGCCGGGGCGAGACGGGTCCGTCCCGCCGTCCGGCATCCTCGCCAACTCTCTTGGCAGGGCCGCCCATCCCACGACAGATTGGGCGCTCACTCCATTGAACCCGCTTGGGAGGCCGTCATCCATGGTCGATGCCGATCTCGTCGATCGCCTGGCAGCGCTGCCCGACATCTCGGCGATCCCCCGAGGGGAGCTGGCGTGGCTGGTCGCGAACGGCCGGCTCCAGGCGTACGAGGCCGGTGAGGTCATCGCGCCGAAGGGCGAGCGGGTCAGGCATCTGTGGATCATCCTCTCGGGCTCGGTGGCCGTACGGGTGGACCGGGGAGCGGGTCCGCGCCAGGTCGCCACGTGGCGTGCGGGGCAGGTCAGCGGAATGCTGCCCTACTCGCGCATGAAGGGTCCTCCCGGGGACAACTACATCGCGGAGCCGGGGGAGTGTCTCTCGGTCCACGAGGACCGCTTCCCGGACATGATCCACCAATGCCCGACGTTCACGGCCTATACCGTGCACCTCATGCTCGATCGCGCCCGCAACTTCAATACGAGCGATCTGCAGGACGAGAAGATGATCTCCCTGGGGAAGCTCGCAGCGGGGCTGGCACACGAGATCAACAACCCGGCATCCGCGACCGCCCGGGGCGCGAAGCTGCTGTCGACGGGGCTCACGGAGCTGGACGCCGCGGCCCAGAGCCTCGGCGCCGTGAAAGAGAGTCCCGAATTCTTCGATACGCTCCGGCGCATCCGCGAGACGTGCCTCGCGAAACCACCCAGTGGAGTGTTGTCACCCCTCCAGCACGCCGATCGCGAGGATGAGCTCGCGGACTGGCTCGAGCTGCACGGCTCGGACCCCGACCATGCCACCGCGCTCGTCGAGACCGGTCTCGAGACCGCCGCACTGGATGCCCTCGTGACCGCGGCCTCGGGCCCCGGCGTCGAGCCGGCCCTGCGCTGGCTCGCGGTGATGTGCTCGACCCAGACGCTCACCGACGAGATCGAGCAGGCCGCGACGCGGATCCATGAGCTGGTCGCCGCGATCAAGAGCTTCACGTACATGGACCAGCGGGCGGGACCCGAGTGGGTGGAGGTGGGGGTCGGCCTCCGGGACACCATCCGGATCATGGCGTCCAAAGCGAAATCGAAGGGGGCCACGGTCACGTTGGACGTGGAGCCCGATCTGCCTCGGGCCTGGGGGACCGGGGGCGAGCTCAACCAGGTCTGGCTCAACCTGATCGACAACGCCCTGGATGCGCTCCGCGAGGCCGGTACCGTACACGTCAGTGCCGCTCGCGCACTCGATCGTGTCGTCGTGCGCGTGGTGGACGATGGCCACGGGATCCCCTCGGAGATCGCAGACAGGATCTTCGATCCCTTCTTCACCACCAAGCCACCCGGAGAGGGCACCGGGCTCGGCCTGGACATCACGCGCCGGCTTCTTCGCCGGTACCAGGGCGACATCGCCGTCGACTCCCGACCCGGCCGCACCGAGCTCCGGGTCAGCTTACGGGCGGAGACGGCCGACTGAGTCGGCTCCCGAAGGCGTGACCCACCGGGAGCTGCGCTACACGCCTTCCAGGTAGTTGTGGATCATGCCCACCGCCGAGGAGCCCTCACCCACGGCCGATGCCACGCGCTTGGTGGAGCCACGCCGAACGTCTCCGGCCGCGAAGATTCCGGGGACGCTGGTCTCCAGGAAGTAAGGTTCCCTGTCCGGTGTCCAGCGCTCGGGGCGCTTGCCGCCACGAACCAGGTCCCTGCCTGTCAGGATGAACCCCTGATCGTCCCTCATGACCAGATCCGCCACGACCCCCGAGTGCGGCCGGGCACCGATGAAGACGAATACGTGGCTGGCTTCCCGTGACATGGGTTCGTCGTCTCCGGTTCGCAGGGTCACCGTCTCCAGACGATCACCCCCCTGGACCGAGACGAGCTGGGTCCGGGTGAGCACCTCGATGTTCTCCTGGGCGTCGATGCGCTGGATCAGGTACTGGGACATGGAAGCCGACAGGCCCTCCCCGCGCACCAGGATCGTGAGCTTCTTCGCGTAGCGGGCCAGCAGCAGGGCCGCCTGGCCGGCGGAGTTCGCGCCGCCCACGACGATGACCTCGGAGTTCAAGCACGCCGACGCCTCGGACAGGGCGGCCCCGTAGTAGACGCCCCGACCCGTGAGCTCCTCGACGCCCGGTGCCTGAAGTCGCCGCACCTCCATGCCGGTGGATACGAGCACGGCGTAGCCGCTGAGCTCCGTCCCGTCCTTGAGGCGGACGATGCGGTAGGGGTCCTCGACCCGTACCGACTCGACCACCTGGGGCGCCACGACCTCGGCACCGAAGCGTCTGGCCTGCGTGACCGCTCGTCGTGCGAGGTCGCCGCCCGCCACCCCGCTCGGGAAGCCCAGGTAGTTCTCGATCATGGAGCTGGTTCCCGCCTGCCCCCCCGGGACGTCGTCCTCGATCAGGACCGTGCGCAGCCCTTCGGACGCGCCGTATACGGAAGCAGCCAGGCCTGCCGGCCCACCCCCGACGATGATGAGGTCATAGAAGGGAAGCGTGGCCCTCGTCTGCTGCCCGATGCGCTCGGCGAGCTCCGTGAGCCCGGGTCCCACGATCGTGCGGCCGTCCGGGAACAGGATCACCGGAAGCGCCTCGAGCCCCGGCGAGAGCTCCTCGGCCAGCGTTCTCACATCCGACTCGATCTCCAGGTCCACCCACTGGTACGGCACCTGGCTCCGGGACAGGAAGTCCCTCACCTGATAGCTCTCCGGGGACCACCGGGTCCCGGCCACGCGGATGCCGTCGAAGCGTGGCCGATGGTGCGCCGTCCAATCACTCAGTAGATCTTCGAGCACCGGAAAGAGGTGGTCCTCCGGCGGGTCCCACGGCTTCATGAGGTAGTGGTCGAGACCGACGTCGTTGATGCCGGTGATGGCCGTCTGGGTATCCGCGTAGGCCGTAAGCAGGACCTTCCGGGCCTCCGGATACAGGCCTCGTGCCTCCCGAAGGAACTCGGTTCCGCTCATGGCCGGCATGCGCTCGTCCACGAGGAAGAGGGCGATGGGCACATCCCGCTCCTTCAGCGTCCGAACCGCCTCGAGGGCTTCGGCTCCGGAGCCCGCCTTCATGATCCGGTAGTCCGATCGGAATCGGCCCCTGAGGTCGCGCGCTACCGCGTTGAGCACCTCGGGTTCGTCGTCCACCGTCATGATGATCGCTTTCGGCATCCTGCCCCCTCCGTGGATTGTGCCTTCACGTCCACCCCGCGCAGTCCCGCGTCCCGCGGTCGGCACAGCGTTGGGGAGCCCTAAGATGAGGACCGTATGTCCGCCCACCAAGGATCATGAATCCTGCAGGCATGATCGGACGCAGGGAGCGCCGTTCGCCTGCCGGCCTGCCGCAGAGCTCCACTGGCGTCGTCGGGGGGTAGCCACGGCCCGCGTGCGGAGCGGGCCGACATTGTAGCTTACAGCGTCCCCGAAGGCGTCCCCGATCGGAAGTGGCCTGCAGACATGGAGTCCCCTCGCGACATCCGTGAGAAGCGCAACGCCGCGCTGGCGTCGGTCGCCGCCGCCGTCTTCCTCACCGGCTTCAAGCTCGTCGTCGGCCTCCAGACCAACAGCCTGGGCATCCTCTCGGAGGCGGCCCACTCCGCCCTCGACCTCGGGGCTGCGGCCATCACGTATGTGGCCATCGTGCTGTCGGCTCGGCCCGCGGACGACGAGCACCAGTATGGTCATGGCAAGTTCGAGAACGTCTCCGCCCTCATGGAGACGCTTCTCCTCTTCGTCACGTGCTCCTGGATCATCTGGGAGGCGATCCAGCGGCTGAGCACTCAACAGTCCCACGTCCAGGCGAACGTCTGGAGCTTCATTGTCATGGGCGTGGCCATCGCCGTGGACCTGGGCCGGTCCCGGCACCTCTCCCACATGGCCCGCAAGCACAATAGTCAGGCCCTGGAGGCGGACGCCCTCCACTTCGCCAGCGACGTGTGGAGTTCCCTGGTGGTCATCGCGGGGCTGGTGTTCGTGTCGTTTGGGTATCCGGCGCTGGACTCCGTGGCCGCCATCGCCGTGGCGCTCCTTGTCCTCTTCGTGAGCTACCGTCTGGGCCGGCGGACCCTCGACGCCTTGGTGGATCGCGTGCCCGAGGGCGTCTACGACCAGGTCCTCGCGGCGGTGGCCCAGGTGGACGGGGTCCAGGAGGTCCGGCAGCTGAGGCTCCGCCCCTCGGGCCCGCACCTCTTCGTGGACGCCACGGTGGGAATTCCCCGGACCATGCCCTTCGCACGGGCCCACTCCGTCATGGACGCCGTCGAGTCGGCCGTCCATGACGCCCGATCGAAGGTGGATGTCACGGTCCACGCCGAGCCCATGGAGACCAGCGAAGAGACGTTAGCGGACAAGGTGCGCATGGTTGCCCTGGAGCGGGGCCTGAGGGCACCGCACAACCTGGAGGTGCATCGCATCGACGGCCGCCACTTCATCGACTTCGACCTGGAGGTTCCCAGCGGGAAGTCGTTCGTAGAGGCCCACGGGATCGCCGTGGACGTGGAACAGGAGATCCGCCGGCGTATCGATGCGGTGGAGCGCGTCACGGTGCACCTGGAGGAGTACCAGCAGGAGGAGGCCGAGCTGCGCGAAGTGACCGATGAGCAACGTGCCCTGGGCGAGCGCATTCGCGCCCGGATGGTGCGGGACGATCGGGTGCTGGGCTGCAGCGATGTCACCCTTCTGAGGTTCGGCAACGTCTACAACGTCTCCGTCACCTGCCAGGTGGACAGCACCCGCTCCCTGGCCGGGGCCCATCGGATCGTGGCCGAGCTGGAGAGCGAGCTGTACCGGGAATTCGAGCAGCTCAGGCGGGTGACCATCCGGGCAGTGCCCGCCGACACGGGCGGAGAGGGATAGGGCGCGGCAGCGCGGTCTCGGGGGCGCAAATGGTATCCAGAGGTGACCGCTCGAGCTCGATCCCTGACCCCGGTCATCTGCCGGCTGGGATTCGTACATCCGAAACGAGGCGGTCCTGGAAACCGACGCTCGTGGCGGCACTCGGCAAGATTCTCCGTTCTTGTCCCCGGACATGGTCCCGCACCGGGCCGACCCTGCCCACACGGAGATCCTCTCATGCGCCACGCCGCCCCCTCGATTCGGGCTCGCCTCCTCTTCCCCGCCATCCTCTCCGTCGTGGCGGCGTGCGGCCTGCCCCAGACCCTCTCCATGGCCGAGCGCGCCGTGTCCGGTCCCGACCCCCAGGAGCTGGCGGTCACGGCGCACCACGGCCCCTGGTCCACCCTGCCGTCCGAGATCACCTTCGCGCCCAACACCCTCCGCAACCGCGATGTCCTGCAGGGCTGGGTCCAGGACCAGCTCGGGGTCTCGTTGATCTTCCAGCACGACGTGGGACCCTGGGAGGGTGCCGACGGCCATCAGCGGTTCGGTCAGGTGTACGACGGGATCCCGGTGGAGGGAGCTGGCTACACCGCGCATGTCCGCGAAGGGAGCGTCGCATCCCTGACCGGGACCGCATACCGGGACATCGACGTTTCGACCCGGCCCACCGTCGAGGCGGAGGAGGCACGGGCGCTGGTGGCGCGCGAGTGGCCTGACGGAGTGCTCGAGGAGGAGCCCCAGCTGGTCGTGCTTCCGGAGCTCGGGGGGACGACCGCAGCCTTCCACCTCGCCTGGGCGCTGCGCCTCTTCGACCCCGGCGACGGGCGGCATGTGGCCGTCTGGGTCGACGCCCGCGAGCCCGGAGTCATCCGCCGGGCCGAGCCCACCGTGGCCGAGGCCTTTCCCCCCGGCATCGGCACCACCTCCGGTGGCCGGACCGTCACGTTCGGAAGCCAGCCCACGAGCGCCGTGGACCCGGGAGACCAAGCCGTAACAGCGCTGGGCACACAGCAGGGCTTCCGCCTCATGGATCCGGAGCGGAACCTCCACACGCTCTCGGTCGAGGGCTTCGAGAGCCCTCTGGACCCCGCCCTCGAGCCCCGCACCGACGGCTCGACATCACCGACCTCCTGGGACGAGTACTTCCCGGCGGCCGAGGTCGTCGACGAGGACGACGTGTGGGACGCGACGCCGGTGGCCGTGGACGTCCAGTGGGGGATGACCGCAGCCTACGAGTATTTCCTGAGCGTGCATGGGTGGCGGGGATACGACGGGAACGGAGGGTATCTCCGCGCCCTCGTCGTCCCGGGGTTCGGATACGCGGGATTCGCCGGCCCCAACACCCTCCTCTTCGGGTCGTCGTCCGTCGATGGGTTCGACCTGCCGCTCAGCACCCTCGACCTGGTGGCGCACGAATATGGCCATGCGGTGGTGAAGGCCATCTCGGGACTGGGGGGTCTCGGGGAAGCGGGAGCCCTCTCCGAGGCCATCTCGGACATCTTCATGACCCAGGTGAAGTTCTCGGCGGACCAGGGAGACTGGCTCTTGAATCCCGGGACCGGCTCGTATGCCCGAAGCCTCTCCGATCCCAAGTCGACGGAGAACCCGGATACGTATGAAGGCGCCTTCTGGGCGCCTTTCACATCGGACTCGCCCTGGGAGTCCGGCGGCTCGGACACGGGACCCCACGCCAACTCCACCGTCGTCAGCCACTGGTTCTACCTCCTGGCCGAAGGGGGCGAAGGCAAGAACGACAACGATGAGCCCTACAGCGTGACGCCCATCGGCCGGGAGCAGGCCGCGGCCCTCGTGTTCGAGACGCTCTTCGACCTGCCGCCCACCGCCACCTTCGAGGCTATGCGGTATGCCACGGTGAGGCGCGCGCGGGCGCGCTGGGGCCGCTGCTCCGACGAGATGAAGCAGGTCGTGAACGCCTGGTACGCGGTGGGGGTGGGTGCGCCCTACTGCGGATGCTTCGAGGGGTCGTTCGACTTCACGGCGGCGGGGTACTCCGGAGAGTCCGGGGATGTTGGTTTCGACACTTGGATCGACCAGGGGAGTGGTGAAACGAAGAGCACGTTGCGGTACTACATCAGGGGGGACGACTACGCCGTGTCACTTACAGACGCGTCGGGCAATGAAAATGTCGTCTTCACCTCGAAGAACAGCCCGAGCTTCTCCACGCAGGGATACCCGATGCAGGGCCCGACCCGGAACCAGTCGACACAGGATTTCATGGGAATGGCGCTCTCCCAGACGAAGATCCCCCTGATCCGCGAGCCCCAGCGTCCTCTCACCCGCAAGGAATACCTCGCCTACAGGAACGCCGCACGCACGGGCAGGACCTGGAAAAGGGCCGGTTACACGGTTTCCGAGTATGCCATGGAGGAGGTGCAAGAGATGCGAAGTCTCTTCCGGGCGGCCGCGTACTGGGGGTTTGAAGATCCCGACTATGAGTTCTTCTCGAACACCGTCATCTATGCCACGGAGGACATCTGCCTCAGCTTCGCGGACCTGGGGAGGATCCGCATGGCCTTCGACCCCGGCGTGGATAGAATCGCACGCCAGATGTTGTTCGGGTTTCCCCTGGTCATCAAGGAGTCTGGGGAGGCTGAGCGGACTGAGGATTGGTGGAAGCGGGTCGAGGGCTCGCTCGTCATCGACAACATCCGCGAAGGGCCCGTCCCGGACCGCTATTTCCGGATGGGACCGATCAAGGGTCGGTAGCCAACGCGGACCTCGAACCAGGCGGTGACGGATGCGAACGGCGTGCATCGCTTCTATGTTCGCTCCCGACAGCGGGCGCGGCGGCACGCCGCCGTGCGCCGGAGTCCGACCCTCACCCCGCTTGGCATGGAGCCGTCCCCCGGCGAGATCACGCGACTGGTGTCGCGTTGGAGCGAGGGTGACGAGGACGCCTTCGAGCGCCTCGTCACCCTCGTCTACGACGACCTCCGCGGCATCGCCCGGCACCATCTGCGCCTGGGCGACCGCGATGCCGTGCTCGACACCACGGTCCTGGTCCACGAGGCCTACTTCAAGATCGCCCGGACCGACGGAGGGTCGTGGCCGGGGCGGGCGCAATTCTTCGCGTTCTGCTCCAAGGCCATGCGCCGCATCCTCATCGACTTCGCGCGGGAGCGTCAGGCCCAGAAGCGCGAGGGCGACCGCATCCGGGTCCCGTTGCGCGAAGATACCGCGACCGTCGAGGCCGGCATCGCCGAGATCCTCGTGGTAGAGGACGCGCTCCTGAAGCTGGAGGAGCGGAGCCCCCGGATGGCGAAGATCGTGGAGTGCCGCTTCTTCGGGGGCATGAGCGTGCCGGAGACCGCAGCCGCGTTGGACACTTCCCCGCGGACCGTCGAGCGGGAGTGGTCCCGGGCCCGCACCTACCTTCGCCATGTCCTGGCGTTGGAGGGAGCATCGGACCGAAGCCAGGACGTCGTGCGATGACGGCTCCGGGAGTCCCAGGAGGAGCTGGATCGTCACAGAAGCCGGACGGGTTCTGGGATCGATGGGACGAGCTAGATACCCTCTTCGAGGCCGTCCTGGAGCGCGAGCCCCACGAACGGGAGGGTTTCCTGGCCGAGGCCTGCGGCGACGACCACGAGCTCCACGCGACGCTGACGCAGCTCCTCAGCCTGGAAGAAGACGCCGACACACCGCTTGAAGGCCCCGGCCAGGAGCTCCTGCGCATGGCGCTGGACGGAGGACGGGACCCCGGCTCCGACGCCATCGCCATGGGAGCCCGCATCGGTCGCTATCGCATCGTGGGCCGACTCGGGCGGGGAGGGATGGCCACGGTGTACGAGGCCGAGCGGGCCGACGGCGCCTTCCAGCGGTCCGTGGCACTCAAGGTTCTGCGCCGCGGTCTGGACACCGAGGACGTCGTGGAGCGCTTCGTCGCCGAGCGGCAGATCCTGTCCGGACTCTCGCACCCTCACATCGCCACGCTCCTGGACGGAGGCGCCACCGAGGACGGGCGCCCGTTCCTCGCCATGGAGAAGGTGGACGGCGACCCCATCACCGAATGGGCGGACCGGCGTGGGTCCACGGCGACGGAGCGGGTCCGGCTCTTCCTCCAGGTCGTGGACGCCGTCGCCTTCGCCCACGGCCAGCTGGTGATCCACAGGGACATCAAGCCGTCCAACGTCTTGGTGACGGAGGCCGGCCAGGTGAAGCTACTGGACTTCGGCGTGGCGAAGCTTCTGGACCCCGACGGCAGCGGAGACGGCGCCGAGACCAAAAGCAGCGTCAGCTTCCTTACGCCCGAGTTCGCCAGCCCGGAGCAGGTCCGCGGCGGGCGGGTAACGACGGCTTCCGACGTCTTTCAGCTGGGCGCCCTCCTGTACCGCCTCCTCACAGGCGCCATGCCTTTCCCCGATTCGCGGGGCGGAGCCGAGCCCCACGTTCGCGCCGAGCCCATGCGCCCCAGCGAGCGCCTGCCCCGCGACGACCGGCGACGAAGCGAGCTCCGCGGCGATCTGGACACCATCCTGCTCAAGGCGATGCGGGACGAGCCCGCGGAGCGCTACCCTTCGGCCGAAGCCCTGGGCGCGGATCTCCGGCGCTACCTCGAGGGCCGCCCCATCAGCGCCCGCCCGGCTTCGGCGGCCTATCGGCTCCGGAAGTTCACGAAGCGGAACCCCTGGCTCCCTCCGGTGGTGGGGACCCTCGCCGTTGTCCTTGCAGCGTACGTCGTCACCCTCGCCAGGTCCGCCGGCGTCCTCGAGGCGCAGCGGAACGCCGCCCGGGAACAGGCGGAGCGCGCCGAAGCTCTCCAATCCTTCCTCGTGAATCAGTTCCAGGCCGCGGATCCGAACCGAGCCATCTCGGATCGAGGGCGGAAGGTGACCTTGGTGGAGGCCATGGGAGGCGCCGTCGAGCGGGCTCGGGTCGAGCTGGCGGGCCAGCCCCTGTTGCGCGCCGAGATCCTTTCCACCGTGAGCGGCGTCTACAACAGCCTGGGACTCCAGGACGAGGCGGACGCCCTCGTTCACGAGGCCCTGGACATCCGACGGCGCCAGGGCGCGGACGACAGCCCGGAGCAGCTCGAGGATCTCGGCCTCCTGGCCCTCATCGTCTCGGCCCGGGGGCAGCAGGATTCGGCCGTTGCCCTCTTCGAGCGGAGGCTGGATGCGGAGCGGGCCCGGTTCGGCGACCACCACCCCCGCGTAGCCGATGCTCTCCAGAAGCTCGCGTTCCATCGTGGACTGCAGGGACGCTACGAGGAGTCGGCGGTGATGTGGCAGCAGGCCGTGGACATTCTCCGGAACGTGGCGCCTCCGAGACCCACGGAGCTGAGCGCCGCCCTCGCCGGCCTCTCCGATGCCTACCGGGCCGTGGACCGCTGGGACGACGCGTACGCCGCGGCATCGGAGGCCCACGCCCTCACGCTGAAGGAGCTGGGCCCGGACCACGCCCAGACCGCACAGCAGGGCGTGCACCTGGCGCAGGTCCTCCACGGCCTGGGAAGGCTCGACGAGGCCGAGGCCCGGTACCGGGCGGCCCTTCCGGTCCTGGAGCGGACCTTCGGGGCCGATCACGAGATCACGCTCAGCACCTGGAACAACCTCGCCAACGTCCTCGACCAGGCCGGGGACTTCGCCGGGGCGGAAGCCGTGCACCGGCGGCTGCTGGCTTCGCGTCGAGCGCAGGCCGGAGGTCAGCCCGACAACGCCGTGGCCTTCTCTCTCCAGAATCTCGCAGCCGTGGTGCTGCGCCAGGGCCGTCTCAACGAAGCGGACAGCCTCGCCCACGAGGCGGAGACGATCTTCCGCCGCGTCCATGGAGACGCTCACTACAGCGTCGCCTTCTCCCTTCTCACACAGGCCGAGGTCCGGCTGCAGCGGGGTGAAGGGAGAGCCGCCGAAGCAGTCATCACACCGGCGAGCGCGATCCTTGAGCGTTGGTTCGGGGAAGGCTTCCCCCTGGCCGCCGCCCAGTGCCGGTTGGGCCGGGCCTGGATCCTGGAGGGGCGGCGGGAAGATGGAGCGTCGCTGGTCCGGTCCTCGCTGGAAGTCCTCCGGGAGCATGAGGGAGTGCCGCCACGCGAGGTGGCCTCATGCGCCGGGGCATTGGAGGCGGTCCAGGCGCAGGGCGGATAGATCCTGCCATAGGCCAGGACGCGCCCGCCCACCGGGGCCGAGATCGGGGGAGGGGT
>JASFRY010000052.1:0-13273 GCA_050114675.1 Gemmatimonadota bacterium
GGCGCGCGCCGGATGGCGCTACGCTTTCGGCGAGGGCCTGGAACCCGTGGAGCACGCGACCTGACCCGCGGGGGACTCGGCGCGCTTCAGAACGCGTAACCACGGACCAGAGCTGGACCGCCATGGCCATCCCCGCCATTCTCGCCATCGACCAGGGCACCACCGGATCCACCTGCCTCGTGGTGGGACAGGACGGTCGGATCCTGGGCCGCGCCTACTCGGAGTTCACCCAGCACTTCCCCCGTCCCGGATGGGTGGAGCACGATGCCGACGAGATCTGGCGCGTCACGCTCCGTGTGGTCCGGGAGGCACAGGCGTCGGCGTCGGAGGCCGACGTGCGCGCCGTGGGGATCACGAATCAGCGGGAGACCGTCGTCCTCTGGGACCGGGAGAGCCTGGAGCCCGTTCACCGGGCGGTGGTGTGGCAGGATCGGCGCACCACGGCCCTGTGCCGCGAGCTCAAGGAGGCGGGGCGGGAAGAGGAGATCCGGCGTCGCACCGGGCTCCTCCTGGATCCCTATTTCTCCGGGACGAAGCTGACCTGGCTCCTCCGGGAGGCTCCGGAGCTGAGAGCGCGGGCCGAGGCCGGCGAGCTGGCCGCCGGCACCGTGGACGCGTGGCTGGTGGCGAGGCTCACCGGCGGGCGGGTCCACGCCACCGACGTGACCAACGCTTCGCGCACCCTCCTCATGAACCTCCGGGAGCGGGCGTGGGACCCCTGGCTCCTGGACGTGCTGGAGGTCCCGGCCGTCCTTCTCCCCGAGATCCGACCGTCTTCCGGCGCGTTCGGGACGACGGAGGGCGTCCACCTGGGCAGGGAGCTCCCCATCGCCGGCATCGCCGGGGATCAGCAGGCGGCGCTCTTCGGGCAGGGGTGCTTCACGCCGGGTCTGGCCAAGAACACGTACGGGACCGGAGCCTTCCTCCTCCTCCACACCGGGGACGAGCCGGTCCCGTCGAAGCACGGCCTCCTGACCACGGCGGCCTGCGATCCCCTGGGGAAGCCCGCCTATGCGCTGGAGGGGTCCATCTTCATCGCCGGCGCGTCCATCCAGTGGCTTCGCGACGGACTGGAGGTCCTGGAACGGGCCGAGGAGTCCGACGCCATGGCCCGCTCGGTGGAGGGCAACGACGGTGTGTACTTCGTGCCCTCCTTCGTAGGGCTGGGGGCCCCCCACTGGGAGCCCGACGCCCGGGGGACGCTGGTAGGCCTGACGCGGGGCACCACCCGCGCCCACGTGGTCCGTGCGGCGCTGGAGTCCATGGCGTACCACACGACCGAGGTCCTCCACGCCATGGAGGCCGACTCGGGGGTCACCACCACCGAGCTCCGCGTGGACGGAGGGGCCGCACTCAACGACTGGCTCATGCAGTTCCAGGCCGACGTCCTGGATCTCCCGGTGCGGCGTCCCGCCCAGGTGGAGACCACCGCCCTGGGCGCAGCCGGGCTCGCCGGTGTCGCCGAGGGGGTCTGGTCCGACGGCCACGACTTCGTTGCGGCCCAGCCCGAGGGGCAGCGCTTCGAGCCCGAAATGGGGAGCGAGGCCCGGGAGGCCCTCCTGGATGGGTGGGCCCGGGCCGTGCGCGCGACGGTGGCGTGGGCCCGCGAGGCGACCGGGTGACGCTCTCGGGCGTACGGCGGCCACTCCGCGTGGCCGTGGTGGGCGCCGCTGGCGCCTCGGAGGACGAATACGCGCTGGCCCGCGCCCTGGGCAGCGCCCTCGCGTCCGAGGGGGCGCTGGTGCTCTGCGGCGGCTACGGCGGGGTCATGGAGGCGGCGGCCCGGGGCGCCGCCGAGGCCGGGGGGCTCACCGTGGGGATCCTCAAGGGACACGACGCCGAGGCGGCCAACCCCTGGATCGCCATCCCTCTCGCCACCGGGCTGGGTGAGGCGCGCAACGCCCTGGTCGTGGGCACGGCGGAAGCGGTGCTGGCGGTGGGTGGAGCGTGGGGGACGCTTTCGGAGATCGCCCTGGCCCGGAAGGGCGGACGCGCCGTGGGCACCCTGGGACGCCCTCCGGCCCAAGGGCTGGGGCTTCCGGCCTTCTCTTCACCCGAGGAGGCGGCTTCCTGGGCCGTCGTCGAGGCCCGACGGAGGCGTGGGGAAAAACCCGGTCCGGGGTCGGGGACGTCACGGAGGCGATAGTAAGGGGTTTTCCCGACTGGTACCCGCAACCCGGATTGCCCTAGATTTGGCGCGGTGAATGGGCGTGAAGGCTGGACCCTTTTCGGGGACCGGCCCAGCGCCGCACCACCGGAACCGGAGGCCCGTTCCGGGGAAAGAGAGCAGGACCCGCCAACTGCCCGTGCCGGCCGCCGTAGGCGCCGGTCATCGCGAAGGGGAGACATCATGAAGATTCACGGACGGTTCATGGTCGGCCTGGTAGGTGTGGCCGCCGTGGTTTCCTATCTCATCTGGACCGGGGTGAGCTCCACCATGGTGTACTACCTGACGCCGGCGGAGCTCGTGGCGAAGGTCCATGAGGACCCGAGCTTCAAGGAGATGGGCGTGAAGGTGAGCGGCCAGGTCATCCCCGGCACCTACACCCGGGTCGAGGGCCAGCTGCTCCACCGCTTCGAGGTGCAGGACCTGCAGGATCCTTCGGTGAAGTTCTGGGTCGAGTACCGCGACGCGCTTCCGGACACGTTCAGCGACGACGTGCAGGTGGTCCTCGAAGGGCGTATGGACGACAACGGCGTGTTCCAGGCCAACACCCTGCTCACCAAGTGCGGCAGTCGCTATGAGGCGGCTCCGGAGGATCTGAAAGGGTGACTATCCTCGGGGAATTCGCCCTCTGGATCGCGCTTCCCGTCGCGATCTGGGGCATGGCCCTCGGCTTCTGGGGAGGCCGCACGCAACGGGGAGACCTGGTCTACAGCGCCGAGCGGAGCATCTATGCGGTGAGCTTCCTGCTCCTGCTGGCGTCGGCGGGGGTCGTCGCGGCGTTCCTGGGTGACAAGTTCCAGTACTGGTACGTCGCCAGCTACTCCAACCGCGAGCTGGAGACCTTCTACAAGTTCGCGGGTCTGTGGGCCGGGCAGCGGGGCTCGCTCCTCTTCTGGGCGCTGCTCCTCAGCGGCTTCGCGTCGCTCACCGTCTTCCTGAACCGCCGGCGCAACCGGGAGTTCATGCCGTACGTGGTGGGCGTCCTCCAGGGCATCATCACCTTCTTCCTGGTGGTGCTGCTGTTCGCCAAGGTGAATCCGTTCGAGCGGTTGGCGTTCACCCCGGCCAACGGCCAGGGGCTGAACCCGCAGCTCCAGAACTACTGGATGACCATCCACCCGCCCATGCTGTACCTGGGCTTCACCTCCTTCACCATCCCCTTCGCCTTCGCCATCGCGGCGCTCCTCAACGGGCGTCTCGATTCGCGGTGGATCACCCTCACCCGCCGGTGGATCCTGCTGTCCTGGTTCTTCCTGTCGGTGGGGATCGTGCTGGGGATGCGCTGGGCCTACGAGGAGTTGGGCTGGGGTGGGTACTGGTTCTGGGATCCGGTGGAGAACGCGTCGCTGCTGCCGTGGCTCACCGCCACCGCGTTTCTCCACTCCATCATGATCCAGGAGAACCGGGGCATGTTGAAGGTGTGGAACATGTCCCTGGTGGTGCTGACCTTCCTTCTGACGGTGTTCGCCACCTTCCTGACCAGGTCGGGGCTCATCGAGTCGGTGCACGCCTTCGCCCAGGAGCTCCGGATCGCCTACATCTTCCTCACCTTCCTGGGCACGGTGCTGGCGGGGTCGGTGGTCCTGATCCTGTACCGATTGCCCCAGCTCCAGAGCGAGAACCGCATCGAGTCGTTCCTGTCCCGGGAGTCGGCCTTCCTCTTCAACAACCTCATCCTGCTGGGCGCCGCCTTCGCGGTCATGTGGGGAACGCTCTTCCCCCTCATCTCCGAGGGCGTCACGGGGCAGAAGGTGAGCGTGGGGCCGCCCTTCTTCCAGAAGGTCAACTTCCCCATCGGCCTGGTGCTCCTGGCGTTGGCGGGGATCGGGCCGGTGATCGCCTGGCGGCGCGCCAGCAAGCGCAACCTGCAGAAGAACTTCCTCCTGCCCGTGGGGGTGGGGGCGGCGTCCGCCATCGGCCTCTGGATCCTGGGCGTCCACTCGGCGCTGGCCGTGACGACGTGGGCCATCGGCGCCTTCGTCATGACCATCATCCTGGTGGAGTTCTGGAAGGGCACCCGGGCGCGGGCGCGCATCGAGAAGGAGGGCTACGCGGTGGCTCTCTACCACCTCATCACGCGCAACCGGCGGCGGTGGGGAGGCTACATCGTGCACGCGGGGATCGTCATGATCTTCGCGGGCTTCGCCGGCTCGGCCTACAACCAGGACGTGCGCAAGCACATGATGCCGGGCGACACCCTCAACGTGACGTCGCCCATGGGCCACACCTACACACTGACGTACGAGGGCCTGTCGACCTCGGTGGGGCGGGGGCAGCGGAACCTGGCATGGCAGGCCATCGCCCTGGTGAGCGTGGCCAAGGATGGCAAGCAGATCGCCAGCATGACCACGGAGAAGCGGCAGTACGTCACCACGCAGCAGCCCATGACCGAGGTGGGGATCCGCTCCACGCCCGTGGAGGATCTCTACCTGATCCTCTCGGCGGTGGACGACCTGAACGGGGCCCTCAACGCCGACAGCTCGGCCCAGGGGATCGACCTCCAGGTGCTGGTCAAGCCGCTGGTGAGCTGGATCTGGTACGGCGCCCTGGTCCTGGCGTTGGGAAGCCTCATCTCGATGTGGCCCAGCGCCGAGAAGCGCGGCGTGACCGAGGAGGTCTCGTCGGCGGACGAAGCCGTCGCGGTGGGGGCGGACTGAGGTGGGTCTCTTTATCGGGGCCGCGCTGGTGGCGGCGGCCATCGTCCTCTTCATCGTCCAGCCCGTTGCCAAGGGGCTCCACGCCTCCCTGGAGCGCGAGGAGGACGAGCTGACCGAGACGGAGGCCCGCAAGCGGGTGGCGCTCCTGGCGCTGAGGGACGTGGAATACGACTACCTCGCCGGCAAGTTGGACGATGAGGACTACCGCTCCCTGAAGGGCGAGCTCACGGCGGAGGCCCTGGCGGCGCTGGAGGCCGACGAGAAAGCCCGTTCCGGCGAGGGTGACGTGGATGGCGACGCGGCCCTGGAGGCAGAGATCGCCCAGGTCCGCGCCAGCATCGGTTCGGGGGTATTCTGCTCCGATTGTGGCGCTGCCAACGAGCCCGGGAGCCGATTCTGCTCCTCGTGCGGCCATGCCCTCGAGGCAGCGGCCGCGGGCTGACGCACCCCGTCCCGTGGAAGCCTCTGCCGCCCAGGCCCCCGCGCTCTCCCGCCGGGCCGAGCCGGTGCTCTCCGCCCGGGATCTCACCCGGGAGTACGGTCCCGTGGTCGCCGTGGACGAAGTGGACCTGGAGCTCGGCCCCGGTGACTTCCTCACGATCTTCGGTCCCAACGGGGCAGGGAAGACGACGCTTCTCAGCCTCCTCGGAGGACGGCTGCGACCCAGCAAGGGAACCGTCTCGGTGGGAGGAGAGCGCCTCGATTTCGGAGAGACGTCGTGGCGGAGCCGCATCGGCGTGCTGTCCCACCAGAGCTTCCTCTACGCCCACCTCTCGGTGACCGAGAATCTCCGCTTCTTCGGGCGGCTCTTCGGGCTCGCGGACCTGGACGAGCGGATTCCTCGGAGGCTCGCGGAGGTGGGGCTCGCCGACCGGGCCGACTTCCTGGCGCGCCAGCTTTCCCATGGGATGCGCCAGCGTGCGGCGTTGGCCCGGGCGCTGCTCCACGACCCCGAGCTCGTGTTGCTGGACGAGCCCTACACCGGCCTGGATCCGTATGCGGCATCGGTGCTCCGCGGTGTGCTCTCGTCTCTCAGGGACGGAGAGCGCACGGTGGTGATGGTGACCCACAACCTGAAGCAGGGCCTGGAGATGGCCACCCGGGTGGCCATACAGGTGCGCGGGCGCTTCGCCTGGGAGGGGACACGGGGGGAGATCGATCCCGACGCCTTCGAGCATTTCTACCACAGCGTGGTGGAGAACGGCGGGCGATGACCTACCTGGGGCAGATCTACGCCATCGTGTGGAAGGACCTCCTCCTGGAGCTGCGCACCCGGGAGCGCATCGCGGCCATGGGTGCCTTCGCGGTGCTGGCGGGCGTTCTCTTCAACTACTCCATCGACGCCACCATCGTCCGGCCCCAGGACATCGCAGCGGGGCTCATCTGGATGACGCTGGTCTTCGGCGGGCTGTTGGGCATCGGGCGCACGTTCCACCTGGAGGCGCAGGACGGCGCCTTCCAGGGCGTGCTCACGAGCCCGGCGCCGAAGGACGCCGTCTTCCTGGGGAAGACCGCCGCCAACTTCGTGCTTCTCTATATCGTCGCTGCGCTGGTGGTTGCGGTCTTTACCCTCTTCTTCGGCCTCGAGTTGGGGTCGAGCCCGCTGATGCTCGCCCTCGCGCTGGCCCTGGGCGCCCTGGGATTCGTCGCGCTGGGCACCCTGTTCAGCGCCGTGTCGTCCGGGACCCACATGGGTGAGACGCTCCTGCCCATCCTCGTCTTTCCGCTGCTGGTGCCCATGGTGATCTACGGGGTCTCGGCTACGGGCCGCCTCCTGGCCGGCCGACCCGTGGCGGAGGTAGCGGGCAACCTTCGCATGCTGGCCGCGTTCGCCGTTCTCGCCGTGTTCGCGGGAGCGGCCCTGTTCCGATACGTCGTGGAGGAATGATGCCCTCTAAGAAGCTCCGCACTGCCGGACCCGTGCTGGCGGGTCTGGGCGTCGTGGGGATGCTGGTCCTGCACTGGATGGTCTTCTTCTGGGTGCCCACCGA
This sequence comes from Gemmatimonadota bacterium, assembly GCA_050114675.1. Taxonomy (GTDB): domain Bacteria; phylum Gemmatimonadota; class Gemmatimonadetes; order Longimicrobiales; family Gaopeijiaceae; genus SZUA-318. The sequence goes on from JASFRY010000052.1 coordinate 6,816, forward strand.
GGCGAACCAGGGTGTCATCCAACGCATCTTCTACGTCCACATGCCCTCGGCGGTCGTGGCGTTCCTGGCCTTCGGGATCGTGGCCCTGTGCAGTGCCGTGTACCTGTGGCTCGGCGACGAGCACCTCGATCAGGCTGCGGTGGCGGCGGCGGAGGGGGGCATGGTGTTCACCACCATCGTGCTTCTCACGGGTCCGCTCTGGGGACGCATTGCGTGGGGCACGTACTGGACCTGGGAGCCCCGTCTGACGCTGACGCTGCTTCTCTGGTTCATCTACCTCGGCTACTTCCTGGTCCGGTCGTCCACCGAGAACCCCGAGCGGGGCAAGCGCTTCGCCGCGGTGGTGGGGATCGTCGGCGCGCTGGACATTCCCCTGATCCACCTGAGCGTCCTCTGGTTCCGATCGCTCCACCCCACGCCCGTGGTCATCAAGCCCGAGGGCCCCACCCTGGCTCCGCCCATGCTCGCCACGCTGATGGTGGGGCTCGGATCCCTGCTCCTCATCTTCGCCGGCGTGTTCCTCATGCGGTACGCGGCGGGGATGGCCAACCACATCATCGCCGTGCGCGAGCGCCGCGCTCAGGCCTGAGAATCCGACCCGTGAGAGGCGTCATGTCCCTGTCCAAGCGACTTCTCCGTTGGGGGGTCTCCTCCCTTCTGGCTCTGGCCGTGCTGGCCGCGCCCGTCCTGGGCCAGGCCATGCCTGGCCAGGCCATGGCATCCCAGACGCTGCGGCCCTACCGCTTCGTCTTCATCGCCTACGCCATCGTGTGGATGCTGGTCCTGGGCTGGGTGATCTCGGTGGGCCGCCGGCTCTCCCGCCTGGGCCGCCGGCTCGACGAGGCGACGGGGTCCTGACGAGGCGGTCTCCTCTCCGGCCCGACGACCGCGTCGGGACGCCGTGGAGGTCGGCCCTTCCTCCATCCCCGGCGCATACCCTGGGGCCCCGGGGAGAGGAAGCGGGTTTTTCCGGCTCCGACTCCTGCGGCGCCCTCCCGCGATAGGTCCCGGCGCTGCTGGACTCCGGCCCGGCGGGGTCTCCGGGGGGTTCTGTCCGTAAACAGATGAAGTAAGTGTGGCACGAGAGTTGCGGTTGTTCTACATTTACCACGGCTGTCCTGCATCTCCTGGAGGTCGGACAGATCCCCCCCCAGCAGACCTTCCCAAGAGGAGGCTTCCCTACGATGAAGATGTTACGGAGTGGGACCCTACGGCTCGCGGGCGTCGGCCTCGCGGTGCTCCTGGCCGCTCCGGCGCTCCAGGCGCAGACCACCACGATGCCCAGCACCCTGCGCTACGGCTCCGGGTACATGGATGTTCCGGTGGCCAGCGTCCTCCCCCACCTCGCCATCACCGGGACCTATTCCGGCTTCTTCATGAAGCTGGACCAGACCATCCAGATCGACCAGGCGGGGAACGCCAGCGGGTACGACAACACTGGCGTTGACAAGTTCTACCAGGATGCGTCGGTGGCCGTGGGCCTCTTCGATCGTGTCGAGATCGGCACGACGATCCAGTCGCTGAACAACGCCGATGCCGGCGGCAACATGTGGGGCCTCTTCGGGCGCGTGCAGCTCCTCCAGCCCACCAATCAGGGACTCGGGCTCGCGGTCGGTGGCCGGTACGTGACGGCGCCCGACTACGGCGACGGGGTGGACTACGAGCCGGCGCGGCTCGGCTTCCCGGACCAGCGCTTCCGGCACAGCTACGCTCCCGGAGGAAGCAGGGACGTGAACACCAAGCTCACGCTCTACGGCGTGGCCACGGCGTTCGTCCGCGGGATGGACAACGGGTTCCTGCCCAGGAACGACATGACGTTCAGCCTGGGTTACGGGAACGGCATGTTCAAGGACGGCAAGGACCTGGGGTTCTACAAGTACGTCGGGTCCAACGGCTGGTTCTTCAGCTCCGGGATCCATTTTGGGATCGGCGAAGACGGCATCCTGAGCTTCATGGGTGAGTACAACGGCTTCGACATCAACGTCGGGACGCAGCTCGACGTGAAGGGTGTCCGCATCGGGGCGCAGTACCTGGCCGTCAACTATGGAGAGCCAGGCGGTGCGGGCTATGCCAGCGAGTACAAGAAGCCCAAGTTCGGCATCCTGGGCTCCATCGCCATCTGCCCCCAGGACGGCGGGCTGTGCAAGCCGCATCTCATGGAGCGTCCCGAGCCCGAAGTGGTGCAGCTTCCGGCGCCGCCCCCGGACACCGTGCGCGTCACGCGCGAGGTGGAGCGGCCGCTGCCTGACGGGACGCCCGCCAACGTATGTCTCGCCACGGGCGAGAACGTCCAGGTCCGCGTGACGGCCCAGGGCGACACGCTCGTGGGTCCGAGCCGGGCGTCCATCAGGACGCTGCGTCCGGGCGTGGTGTTCGCCGGCACGTACACGGAGGGCAGGGACTGGTACACCAACGACGAGCCCATCACCTTCGAGCGTCGCCGCTACGACAAGTCGGGCAACGAGGTCCGCATGGACTGCGGCCAGATCATGCGCGTGGGTGAGCACATGGGTGTTCCGCTCTTCGCCGAGCGCAGCGCGGATCGTCCTTTCGAGATGCTCTACGTTCCGGTGCGTCCGGGCGTTTGGCAGGGCTACCAGTACGGCCTGCGGCGCACGCGGGGGCAGTAGCGGCTCAGCGTGACGCGCAGCATCTGAGGCATTGGGGCCCGGCCGGAGAAGTTCCGGTCGGGCCCCTTCTCCTTCGGCGTGGGGGCGCCGTGGGTGTGTGTCCCGGCCCAGGGACTGCCGTCGCGGCTTCGGCGGCCTCGGCAGGAGGTGCGGTGTTGCCTGGGGCGCTGGAGCATCCCGGGGCTTCCAGCATCCGCGGGAGCGGGACTACGACTCCGGGATGTAGCGCTCCACGACCCGGTTGGTCGCGTCCAGGACTGCGAGGGCTGCCGCCCGGGGAAGGCCGTCCTCCTCCTCGCACGACGCCGAGCCCAGGAGCTTGTAGTGGCGCCCGTCGGCTTCTCCGTTCACCCGGACCACCACGACCCATCCGTCGAAGGCGCGCACCGCCTTCACCCCCACCAGGTCCAGGCGGAGGCGCTTCTCCACGGCGCCCAGAGCCGCCTCCAGCGTGGCGGCTGCGGCGGAGCGGATGAGGCCGTGGTGCGTCTCCACCCCCTCTGCGGCGCCCGTGAGCTCCTGGTCGCGCCACCCCAGAACGACCCCGACCCGACAGCGTCCGTCGGGGGCGGAGTCGCGGGTGATCTTGTCGAAGCGGAGGCGTTGGCGCTGAACGTCCACGGCGGCCCTTGCCCGTGTGGGGGGACGGGAATCCATCCTGGCGCGACAGGCGTCAACATCGGTGCGGCCAGCCCCTGACGGCAAGGGCGCGGGCGCGAGGGCCCCGGGCGAGCTCTGCCGTAAGACGGCAGCGCACCGGCCCCGTCGGGCATTCCGGTGTCCCGACGACGTGCGTAGGTTGGGGTCACGCTGCGACAGCGCCCCGAAGGACTTTCGCTTTATCTTCGGGTGCAGTACCTTGGAGACCGCTCCCGTTTTCGGAGCTCCATCCCCTGACGAGAGGCACGAGATGGCCACGGACGTAGGTGAGCAGAAAGAGAAGGCCCTGAACACGGCCATCACCCAGATCGAGCGGTCCTACGGCAAGGGCGCCATCATGCGCATGGGGGCCGACGGCGCCAAGGTCCACATCGACGGGATCTCCACGGGGGCGCTGAACCTGGACGCCGCCATCGGCATCGGCGGCATGCCCCGGGGGCGCATCAGCGAGATCTACGGACCCGAGTCCTCGGGAAAGACCACCCTCTGCCTCCACATCATCGCCAACGCTCAGCGGGGAGGGGGGATCGCGGCCTTCGTGGATGCGGAGCACGCGCTCGACGTGGGCTATTCCCGCAAGCTCGGCGTGGACGTGGACAACCTCCTGGTATCTCAGCCCGACACGGGAGAGCAGGCCCTGGAGATCGCCGAGGTGCTCATCCGGAGCAATGCCGTAGATGTGGTGGTCATCGACTCGGTGGCGGCGCTGGTGCCTCGCGCCGAGATCGAGGGTGAGATGGGGGACGCGCACGTGGGGCTGCAGGCTCGGCTCATGAGCCAGGCGCTTCGCAAGCTCACGGGCGCCGTGAACCGCTCCAACACCGCGGTGATCTTCACGAACCAGATCCGCGAGAAGGTCGGCGTGATGTTCGGCAATCCGGAGACGACGTCGGGCGGCCGGGCCTTGAAGTTCTACGCCTCCGTGCGCCTGGATATCCGCCGCATCGGCGCCATCAAGGACGGGCAGGACGTCATCGGGAACCGCACCCGCGTGAAGGTGGTGAAAAACAAGTGCGCACCGCCGTTCCGCCAGGCCGAGTTCGACATCCTCTACAACGAGGGGATCAGCCACACGGGTCTGTTGGTGGATCTGGGCGTGGAATACGACATCGTGGACAAGTCGGGCTCCTGGTATTCCTACGGAGATCTCCGCCTGGGACAGGGCAAGGAGAACGCCAAGCAGTTCCTCGTGGAGAACCCGGACATCTCCCAGGAGGTCGAGGCCCGCTTGAAGGAGTCCATGGGCGTGGTGTTGCCCTCTTCCGACGAGGATGGCGACGAGGAGTCGGCGGACGACGACGCCTGAGGCGCCGCGCCCCACCCGCTGCGTCGGTTCTCGGCCCTCCTGCATGCGGGGCCCCGGGGTCAGGTCCGGGGCCCTTTTGGCGTGCACCTGGGTACGTACGTCGTCCTCCGAGCCACGTTGAGCCGCTTCGGACCGTCCGGTTACCTTTCCGGGCCAGGAACCAAGCCCGTCAGGGCGTCGAACCGTCGAGACAGGGGAGCGCACCGCGCGCATGAAGGCCGCCGATATCAGACAGACGTTTCTCGAATACTTCCGTCAGCGGGGTCACGAGGTGCGCCCCAGCTCGTCGCTGGTTCCCGCCGACGATCCTACGCTGCTCTTCACGAATGCGGGAATGGTGCAGTTCAAGCGCATCTTCCTGGGGCAGGAGAAGGTGGACTACGCACGCGCGACCACCTCCCAGAAGTGTGTGCGCGCAGGTGGCAAGCACAACGACCTCGAGGAGGTGGGGAAGACCGCGAGGCACCACACCTTCTTCGAGATGCTGGGCAACTTCTCCTTTGGGGACTACTTCAAGAGGGAGGCCGTCCGGTACGCGTGGGAGCTCATGACGGACGAGCTCGGCATGGACCCCGCCCGATTCTATGCTACGGTGCACCACTCCGATGACGAGGCGGCTCGACTCTGGGCGGAGGAGGTGGGCCTGGATCCGTCCCGCATCTTCCGCCTCGGGGACAAGGACAACTTCTGGCAGATGGCCGATACCGGTCCCTGCGGCCCCTGCTCCGAGCTCCACTATGACCTGAGGGACGAGGTTCCCGAGGCCCAGTCCACCGAGGCATTCGTGGCCGCCGGCGACGCGGGTGAGATCGTCGAGCTGTGGAATCTGGTGTTCATGCAGTACGACCGCGACGAGGGAGGGGAGCTCCACCCGCTTCCAAAGCCGTCCATCGACACGGGCGCCGGACTGGAGCGTATCGCGGCAGTCCTCCAGGGCGTGGACTCCAACTACCACACCGACCTCTTCACCCCACTCCTGGACCGGGTCGCCGAGGTGGTGGGGCGCCCCTACGACCCGTCCCTCGAGGAAAGCGTGAGCTACCGCGTTCTGGCGGACCACGCGCGGGCCGTGTCCTTCCTCCTCTCCGACGGCGTCTTTCCTTCCAACGAGGGACGCGGATATGTGCTGCGTCGCATCCTGCGGCGCGCGGTGCGGCATGCGTGGCTCCTGGGGCTGCGAGAGCCCACGCTGGTCCACGTAGTGCACGCCGTGGTGGACAGCATGGGTGACGCCTATCCGGAGCTGGAGCGCCGTCGCGAGCACCTCGTCAAGACCACGCAGGCCGAGGAGGAGCGCTTCCTCTCCACGATCGAGGGCGGGATGACCCGCTTCGAAGAGGTGGCGCCGACCGGTGGCGAGGGTGGAACGATCCCCGGCGAGGAGGTCTTCCGGCTCTACGATACGTTCGGGTTCCCCCTGGACCTCACCGAGCTCATGGCCGAGGAACGGGGCTATGGGGTGGATGTGGAGGGATTCGAGCGAGCGTTGGAGGAGCAGAGGGCCCGCTCGAGGGCGGACCGGGCGGCGTCGGGCGTGCGCATGGACGAGGACGACGATGCCGAGGGGTGGATGGAGATCTCCGGAGACGCCCAGGCCTTCGTGGGCTACCACGCCACCCGGGTCGAGACCTGCGTGCTGGCCTACCGGCATGCCGGTGACGAGGTGGGTCTCGTTCTGGAGCAGAATCCGTTCTATGTGGAGAGCGGTGGCCAGATCTCCGACTCGGGGGAGGTGCGGGGGTACGGCTGGACGCTCCACGTATCGGATGTCAGAAAGGTGGACGGACGTACCGCGGTGTTCGGCACCCTGGAAGGCGAGCTGCCCGGTGAGCTGACGCCGCCGGTGGAGGTCGAGGCGGTCG
>JASFRY010000053.1:0-13208 GCA_050114675.1 Gemmatimonadota bacterium
AACACCGTGGCCACGCCGCCCAGGATGGCGACGGAGCCTACGATCTCTTCGGGCGCGATCACGTCTTCCTCCTCACGAGAGCTCGGCGTCGACCTGGCTCAGCAGGTACGCCGCCAGCTTGTCGGCAGGGGTGGTCTCTTCCAGCGCGGTCTCGGCCTCACCGGTGCCGTTCACGGCCATGGCGGCCGCCGGCTGCTTGGCCAGCGCACGCAGGTGGGCCAGCTCCTCGAGCCAGGTGGGCGCCCTGCGGCCCCGGCCCACCGACGGCTCCTCGGGCATGTGGGCCACGTCGAGGCGCTGCCAGGGCGTGGCACCCGCGTCGGGATCATGGACGAACCGCGCCTGACCGTCTCGCTCCTCGTCGAAGAGGAGCGCCACGCCCGGGTGCGGCGACAGGGCCAGCCGCTCCAGGTCGCCGGCCTCGGCCGTCTGCATGACGAAGGTCCCCGGCGTGATGAGGCGCGCCAGGGGCGCCGGAGTGGTCGGGCCCTGCACCACCAGCACGACCTTCACGCCTCCGTCCAGGAACTCGCCCAGGCCCGCCGGCAACAGGTCCTCGCTGCCCACCTCGACCACCAGGGGCGGAGCCAGCCGGCGCTCCGACCGGTTCCACTTCCGGAAGGGAAGGCCGGACAGATAGTGGTTGTGCTGGTCGGGATCATAGCGGCTCGAGCGCGCCAGCTCCACGGCACGTGAGGCGCCGAACACCTGGCCCACGTGGTTCAGTGCGTCCTTCACCGCGTCCCGGAGGTCACCGCCGGGCTCCACCACCACGTGGTGGAACTCCTGGGTCACGGAGAAGCTCGACAGGATCTCCTCGGCACGGTCCAGCACGCCCTCGGTCTCGGGCGAGAGGTCCTCACTGGGCACCAGGAGGCTTGCGAACCTCTCCGGGTCGATGCGCCCGAGGGCGAACTGACCCAGCTCCACCAGCGCCTGCTCGGCACGGTACTCGCTGACGCCACGGCCGTGGGTCACGAAGGTCCGGATCTCCTCTTCGGCGCTGGCCACTGCGGAGTGGAACGTATCGAGCCGAGGCTCGAGCGCCTCCAGGGCCTTCAGCGCCAGGTCGCCGGCGCCCGCGGGCGAAATCTTGTCAGACGGCATAGCGGTCGAAGTCCTGGTTCAGGAGGTCGATCTTCTCGCGAGCCGTGTGCTTCGCGAGAGCCCGGGTCTCCTCGTACCGCGGACGGGACTCGTCGCGGAAGAAGAGGCCCAGGCGGACAGCGCTCATGTCCTCGGCCAGCTCCCGGGCTCCGGCGATATTGGCCGGGTCGTGCCGGGTCTGGTTCTTGTAGATCTGGTCGATCCCCTCGGCGTGGATGCCCTCGGGGTGGGTGAGGATCTCCACCACGTCCGGCTTCTTCACCGCTTCGGTGAAGATGTCGGGCATGAAGTGGGGACAGCGCTGCAGGATGCGCACGAAGGAGAAGCCCTTGTGCTCGTACGCCGCTTTGAGGGTGGCGAACAGGTGCGCCGGCACCCACTCGGCGGTCTGGGCCACGAACGACGCGTTGGTCACGCCGAGCGTGGCCTCCAGCGGATTCATGGGCGGCAGATAGCTTCCCCGTGGCTGGGTGTTGGACTTGTAGCCCTGGGGCGTCGTGGGCGACGTCTGCTTCTTGGTCAGCCCGTAGATGTTGTTGTCCAGCAGCAGGGCCGTCATGTCCAGGTTGTACCGGATGGCGTGGATCCAGTGACCCGCGCCGATGGACACGCAGTCCCCGTCCCCCATGACCACGAAGACATCCAGCTCGGGACGGGTGAGCTTCACGCCGGTGGCGATGGGAAGCGCCCGACCATGGATCCCGTGGAATCCGTAGGTCTTCATGTAGTGGGGGAAGCGGCTCGAGCAGCCGATGCCCGACACGTAGACGGTGGTCTCGGGCTTGAGCTGCAGATCCGCCATGAGGCGCTGCGACGCCGTGAGCACCGAGTGGTCGCCGCACCCCGAGCACCACCGGGCTACCGGACCCTGGTAGTCGCCCATCTCGAAGACGCGGTCGTCGTCTTCGTCAGCGAGGTGGAGCAGCGAGCAGGAAGACGCAGGGGCGATCATGCTGCACCTCCGGAGATGTTCTCCTTGATGGCCTTGACGATCTGGGCGGGGCGCAGGGGCTCACCCAGAACCCGAGTCCAGCAGTCCACGTCCACCAGGGTGTTGGCGCGCAGCAGCCAGGCAAGCTGGCCGTAGCGGCGGTTTTCGTCGGTGATGAAGGGCTGGCCCTTCCGGTCCGAGTAGTTGATCTCCACCGTCATGACCTTCTTGAAGCGGCCGAAGATCTCCTTGAGCCCGGGCTGGAGGGGTGACAGGAACGTCAGGTGCGTGCTCGACACCGAGAGGCCCTGCTTGCGGGCCCGGGTCACGGCTTCATCGATGGCGCCCTTGGTGCTCCCCCATCCCACCAGGAGGAGGTCACCGCCCTCGGGATCGCCATTGATATCGGGGGGCAGGAGCGTGCTCTGGAAGACGGCCAGCTTGCGGCTGCGCATGTCGCTGGAGCGCTGAACCACCGCCGTGTCGTAGGCTACCTTGCTTCGCTCGTCGTGGGCCAGTCCGGTCACGGTATGCTCACCGCCGGGCATCCCGGGGATGAAGCGCTTGGAGAGGCCGGTCTGAGTGTCCCAGTCGTAGGGCCTGAGGCCCTCGGGCACCGGGCGGAGATCCGGCGGCGCCCCCTGCCACTCGGGCGAGGGTTCGGGCCTGGCGAAGGGCGCCACGCCCGTCGCCAGGTTCGCGTCGGAGAGCACCATGACCACGGTACGAAGCTGCTCGGCGATGCGCCGGGCGGTGGTCATGATGTGGAAGCACTCCTCGATGGTGGCCGGGGCCATGACCACGTGGGGCGCGTCGCCGGGCTGGCCGAAGATGGCCGCCAGAAGGTCCGACTGCTCCACCTTGGTGGGGAGGCCCGTGCTGGGGCCGCCGCGCTGCACGTCCACCAGCACCAGCGGGATCTCGGTCATGATGGCCAGGCCGAGGAACTCGGTCTTGAGGGCCAGGCCGGGACCCGACGTGATGGTGAAGGTGCACTTGCCCGCATACGAGGCGCCGATGGCCACGCCGGCCGCGGCGATCTCGTCCTCGGCCTGGTGCACCACACCGCCGAAGCGGTCGAAGACCTCGCCCAGCATGTGGGACACGCTGGTGGCCGGCGTGATGGGGTACATGGCCGCGAGCTCCAGGCCCGCCGCCACGGCGCCCAGCGCCACGGCTTCGTTGCCGTTCATCACGATCATGGGGCCGGCGGCCTCCATGGTCGGGATCTCGTAGCGGAAGTCCAGGTTCTCCTGGGCCCAGGCGTAGCCCAGCTCCAGGAGCTCGATGTTCCGGTCGGTGATCTCCTGCTTCTTCTTCCGGAACGCGTGGGCGATCTGCTCCCGGTTGGGTTCCAGGTCTCGCTGGAAGACCCAGGTCAGGAGGCCCAGTGCGAACATGTTCTTCCCCTTGCGGGGATTGTCCACCACGGTGAGGCACTGCTCTTCCATGGGGACTTCGATGATGGTGTAGTTCCGGTCGGAGAGCTCCTCCATGGCGTCGGCCCACTCCTTCCGGATCTTCTCGTCCGGATGGGTGGCCCACATGTTCTCCAGGAGGATGACCGCGTCGTCGGCCAGGGCGTTCAGTCGATGCCGGCCCAGAAGAGCCTGCTCGTTGAAGGCCACGACGACGTTGGTCTCGTCGCCCCAGTTGGTGACCTCCTGATCGCCGAGCCGGATGCGGATGCCCGAGGCCCCCGCAGGCTGGCGTGGCGGAGGCTCCACCTCGGCGGGAATGATCTCCACCGTCCACACGCCGTTGCCCATCTTGGCCGAAACGGAGCCGAAGATGGTGCCACACTTCTGTGCACCTTCGCCGGAATCGGAGACGACCTCGACGGAGAGGTCCGAGACGGTACGTACGGATACTTCGCGGTCCGCCAGCGCCGCAGCGCCGACGGTCGGCAGCTTCATCGCCATCCTTCCCCCGCTGAGTAGGAGGTCGGTTTCTGTTGCAGCCGGGTGGCTGCTGGCCCACGACCAAGCTAGGGACAGGGCTTTTCAGGGGGTGTCGGGAGGTAGAGGCGGCGCCCGGTGGGGAATGCTTTGAGGGGGGAGTGGGGGAAATCCCTACGGCATCGTCTCCGCGCAACACCACGGCCTCTCTTCCTGGTTCTGGGTGGGCTGGGCCTGGTGGTGGTGGCCCCTGATCTGGCCGGCGGGCCCTTTCTGTCCCCCCGCGTCGTGGCGGTGACCCATCTCTTCACCCTGGGCTGGATCACCACCTCCATCATGGGCGCGCTCTACCAGCCGCTGCCCGTGGCCCTGGGCGAGTCCGTACGCTGGCCCCGCCCCTCGGCATGAAGCCGTGCCCGTGCCCCCGACCCTGACGGAGAAGTGGAACAGCGGTCACGGGCGTGAGGGGCGGCGCGTCCCCATACACGCCGCCTCAAACGCCATCCACCGGCTGAACCGCCGCGAAGAAAGCCTCGACACGACCTGACACGAGACGCCCCGACCCGTCCCGCAGCCCGGAGCACACGTCCACCCCCCACGGTCGTACCGTCTTCACGGCCCCGGCCACGTTGTCGGGCCCGAGCCCCCCCGCCAGGAGGACCGGGACCGGCGCCCGTCGCACGATCTCGGCGCTCACGCCCCAGTCGTGGGTCCGCCCCGTTCCTCCCAGCTCCGGCACCGACGCCCCGGGCCGACCCGAATCCAGGAGGAGGTGGTCCGCGCCCTCCGCCGCTGACAGCGCCTCGGCCACCGAAGCCGGGCCCTCCACGTGGACCACCTGGATGACGGTCACGCCCGGGAGCGCCGCACGGACCCTCCGGCGCACCTCCTCCGGCACGGCACGCACGAGCTGGACGCCCCTCACCCCCGTGTCGCGGACGTGGTCCACGATCCCGGCCTCGTCGGCGCGCGCCGTGAGGAGGACCGGCGTCACTCCGGCGGGCGCCACCGCCGCGAGTCGTCGGATGTGCCCGTCGGGGATGGGTCCCGGACCGCTGGGCATGGCACTCACCAGACCGACGAAGCGCGCCCCCGCCCCGGCGGCCAGGCGCAACTCGGCCTCGTCCTGGATGCAGCAGACCTTCACCACCGGGGGCACGAAGAGCCGCCTACCGCGAAGGGAACGGAGCCGTATCCTCTTCCGGAGGGTCCTGAGGCGCTCCGCGACCGTCCGTGCCGGGCCTGGGATCTCCCAGTAGCACCTGGTGGTCGGGGTCGAGTCGGACGGCCGCCGGAGCCGACGTCGCGGGCAGCCGCACACGCTGGATCCTGCCTTGGATCTCGACCTCGTGGCGCGTCACCGCTCCGGCGCTGTCCACCACCTCCACCTTCATGGGCAGGCGGAAGGTGGGCCAGGAAGCGTCCTGCGTCTGGGTCACGGTGATCTCGACCTCCTGCTCCGCGGATCTCCACTGCCACGCCATCCGGAGCACCGGGTACCCGGGCTCCTCGAGCCACTGGTGGAAGAACCAGCGCAGGTCCTGTCCGGAGGCCGCCTCCATGACCTGACGCAGGTCGGCGGTGGTCGCGTTCTTCCCGGCGAAGCGCGCGTAGTAGTCCCGGATCCCCCGGAAGAACACGTCATCCCCGAGAATCCCGCGGAGCATGTGCAGGACCCACGCGCCCTTGGGGTAGTTGTTGGCGTTGAGCAGCTCGAACAGGTCGTTCTGGTCCCGGTCGATGACGGCCTGGCCCGTGACCCCGGAGGAGAGGTAGTCCCTCCGGCTCTCCTCCATGCGGCGCCGGAACTCCCCCTCGCCGTCGGCGTGCTCGAAGAAGAGGTGGCCGAAATAGGTGGCGAACCCCTCCGAGAGCCACAGCTCCGGCCAATCCGCCTCGGTCACCTCGTCGCCGAACCACTGATGGGCCGTCTCGTGGGCGACGGTGCCCTCCACGTCCCGGCCCGCCGCCAACCCGTCCTCGGCGTAGAAGATGGCCGAGGCATTCTCCATGCCCCCGAAGCGGGTGGCCGACTGGACGTGGGCGAGCTTCTCGAACGCGTAGGGTCCGATGAGGCCCGCGTAGTAGTCCACCATCTCCGGGGCCCTGCGGAAGGAGCGCGACGCCTGGGCCGTGTCCTCGGGAAAGAGCCACGCAGAGACCTGGACACATCCGTCGTCCCGGGGCGAGGCCGGGGCGAGACCGCACGCCGCCGTGCCCACGGGAATGCGGATCATCTTCGCCGCGCCCACCACCAGGTTGTAAACGGACACGGGCTCGTGGATGGCCCAACGCCACGTCCGCTGGGGCCCTCTCCCGGGCGCCTGATAGGGCTCGGGGTCACCGACCTCCTCGCCGTTGGCCACCACCACCCAGGATGCCGGCGCGTGGACGGTGAACGAAGCGGTGGCCTTGTCCGAAGGGTCGTCCACCGACGGGAACCAGAAGCGGGCCCGGTTCGGCCAGTTGTCGGCGAACACACCCGGGCTCCCGTGCACGTTGCGGTGGAAGATGAGGCCATCGTCGGGCGTGCCCTCGTACCGGACCTCCACCAGGAAGGTGTCGGCCGGCGTGGCGCCGTCCGGCAAGGGCACCGATAGCCGTCCGTCGCGGTACTCGGCGCGGACGGCGGCGCCCTGGACGGTCACCGCATCCACCGCCAGGCCGGTGAAGTCCAGCACGGCCCGCTTCACCCCGGTGTGCGTCGTCCGCAGGGTCAGCACCGCCGTGCCGCTGATCCGCCTCCCGCCCGGGTCGGGCAGGCTCAGCTCCAGGTCGTAGTGCACCACGTCCAGGTCCCCGTACGTCCCCGGAGCCGAGGCCCGCCCCGCGGGGATGGGGGGCGGCTCCGTACCGGGCTGCTGGGCGGCCGCCGTCGCGGCGGCGCCCAGCAGCAACAGCATCAGGATGGCGGGCACGTGCCCCCATCGGCGGCTCCGGAAGTACGTCCTCCCCATCTCCACTCCCTCCCGTGCGTGCGTCGTTCGAGCCCACAAGGATGTGGCAGGGCGGCGGAGCCCGTCTACCCCTTGAGGGTGGTCACCACGATGACACCGCCCTCCACGTCCATGCCGAAGCGGGTGGTCGCGTCCTGCCCGGTCAGATACCGGAGCTCGTCGACCTGGGTACCCCGCAGGGTCCTGAGCACCTCCGCGCCACCCGGCTGGAGGGTGCCGTCGATGACGACGCGGACCTGCCGGACGCCCCCCATGGGCGTGGCCTGACCCCGGATACTCAACCAGTTGGGACGGAGCTGCTGCACGATGGTGTAGAGATCCTGCGCCGCCCGCTCACCCATCTCCTCCTGGGTGATGGGGCTCCGAGAGCTCCTCCTGGACGACCCACCCGACCCACCCGAGGCACAGGCCAGAGCCCCCGTCACCACGAGGGTGACGAGGACGGCCGAGGCCCACGCCCGACGAGACCTCCTCGCCACGGGAGGGAGACCGGCGCTCCTCATGGGTCCTCCGTGATTCCAGGCCTCTTCGTCCACCGGCTGAACCATTCCCTCAGGTAGAGCTGGGTCCTCAGGAAGTTGGAGGGGGTGCTCGAGGTGCCGTGCCACTCGTTGTTGAAGCGCACCATGGCGGTGGGAACGCCTTCGATCTTCAGCGCCTCGTAGAATTCCTCCGTCTGGGGCATGGGGGTCCGGAGATCCAGCACGCCGGTCATGAGCATGGTGGGGGTCGTCACGTTCCCCACGTACATGAGGGACGACCGGCGCAGATGCTCGCTGGGATCCTCCCAGGGGAGCTTCTCGAAGTTCCGGTACCAGCCGGGACTGTCGGTCGTCCCCACGAAGGACAGCCAGTTGGTCACGGGACAGTTGGCCGACGCGGCGGCGAACCGGTCGGTGTGGCCCACCGTCCAGGAGGTGAGCACGCCGCCGCCCGAGCATCCGAACACGAACATGTTGTCCTCGTCCACGTACCCGCGCGCCACCACCTCGTCCACGCCCTTCATGAGGTCGTCGAAGTCCTTCCCCGGGTACGCGTTCTTGATGGCGTTGGCGAAGGCGCTGCCATAGCCCGTGCTTCCGCGGGGATTCAGGTAGAGGACCACGTAGCCGTTGGCCGCGTGCTCCTGGAACCCGAAGTTGAAGCCCACGTTGTACATGCCGTGGGGCCCGCCGTGGATGGACAGCATGAGGGGGTACTTCTTGGAGGCGTCGAAGTCGGGCGGCTTCACCACCCACCCCTGGATCTCCAGGCCGTCCAGGGACTCGTACCGGATCTCCTCCACCTCTCCCAGCGTCACCCCGCCCAGGACGTCGTCGTTCACGTGGGTGAGCTGCCGGACCGCGTCCGGCCTTCGCACGTCCAGCGCCACCACATCGCCCGGCTCCTGGAAGGAGGTCCGCGTGCCCACGAGCACGCCGTCACGGCTCAGGGAGCCGACGGACATGAGCTGGACCCCCTGTGTCACGGGCCGCACCCCCCCGTTCAGGGAAAGGAAGTAGATGTTGCGGCTCCCTGCGTCGTTGGCCGTGAAGTACAGCCCGCTGCCGTCGGCGGCCCAGGTGAAGCCCGAGGATTGGCGGTCCCAGTCCCCGGAGATCATCCGCGGATTGGAGCCGTCCCGGTTCATGACGTAGACCTTGGTGTTCCGGTACGTGTCCTCGTTCCAGTCGTCGCCCCGGTAGGCGATGAGGCGGCCGTCGGGTGAGGGCATGGGCCCGGTGTCGATGCCCTTCCGGTGCGTGAGCTGACGGATGGTGCCGCTGGCCACGTCCACGGCGTAGATCTCCGACTCACGCCACGCCAGCTCTGCGTCGTCGGTGCGCAGCGACGAGAAGAGGAGCTCCTTCCCGTCGGGGGTCCACTCCGCCGCCGAGTGGTTCCACGTCCCGTCGGTCAGCTGCCGCGGCGTGCCTCCGTCCGCCGGAACCACGAAAATGTGCCGCCACCCGTCGTCGACGAAGCCCTGGCGGTCCTGGCGGTAGTCGGCGCGTGTGACGATGTGGGGATCCGCGGTCCACTTGGCGCCCTGGGGCTTTCCGGGGAGCCGGATCCCCCAGCTCTCCCGGTCGTCCACCGACATGTTGAACGCGATCCAACGGCCGTCGGGTGACCAGCGGAGACTGGACGGTCCGTGCTCCACGCGGGTGATCTGGGTGGTGGCGCCCTCGGCGTCCATCCACCGCACGAAGATCTGGGAGCCTTCCGGCTCACCGCGCGCCACGTAGGCGATGCGCGTGCCGTCGGGGGACCACACGGGCGACGAGCCGTCCACCAGGAAGCGGTTCCGTGACCCGTCGGCGTTCATGATCCAGATGGACGACTCGTGGCGGTCGTTCATCTTGTCCACCCACCTGCGGCTGTAGACGATCTCCTGCCCGTCGGGGGAGATCTGGGGGGAGGACACGGACTCCATGTCCAGGTAGCTCTCGAGGGAGAGCTTCTTCATGGACGGGCTCTGAGCCGTCGATGCGCCCGGGAAGAACGCCATCCCGGATAGAAGCACGGCCGCCAGGACCGTTCGGCGAGGGAATGCGAACATGGGAAACCTCTCTCGTTGTCGGTATGCGCTCACGGTCTCCGTACCTCAACGCCGCGAGCGGAAGAGATGGTCGGCGAGGGTGGCCATCAGGGGGGTGCCCAGGACCACCAGGACGCCCCCCAGGAGCCGCTCCCCGCGGAAGTCCGACGTGACGCCTTGCCGGAAGGCCACGTAGCCCAGTGTCGCGGGGAGGGTGGAGATTGCGATGTTGGGAAGCCAGCGCCCCTGGGATCCGGGCGTGCTCCCCAGCCAGCGGGCGCCCACGACGGAACCGGTCAGGGGGAGGACCAGGGCGGCGAGGGCGGCGCCCGCTCCGGCGTCCACGATGCACGACGCTCCCGCCCCCTGGGAGCCGGGGAAGCACCCGATGGCCGCCAGTCCCAGGGCCGTGCCCGCCACCGATCCCACCGTGGCCCCGCCGAGCGCCTGCCAGGTGGGATGCCCGCCGGGCTCCCGGGACCACTCGTAGCCCGGATAGTGGCGGGGCTCCTCCCTGGGTGGGGTCCACGCCAGGTCGGACCGCCGGGTCTCGATGACGAGCACGCCGTAGCCCGCGCCCATGCCGTACCGCGCCGACGCCTCGCTGGCGGGCACGAACTCGATGCGCTCCAGATCCTGGACGTTCAGGTCCCGGAGAAAGTGGGCCGGCTCGGTGACCGGAAGCCCGTCCAGCACGATCATGGGGTAGTTGCACCCCGTGGTTCGGCTCGTGGACGCCCCCCGGAACTCGATGCACGGGAAGCCCCTGCTCTCGGTCACGGTGGCGGCGGGGATGAACCGCCGCACCACGTCCCCGATGCCGTGCGCCCGCCCGCCCATGCTCTCGATCTGGCGGCGGGTGATCACGTTGCTCGGCGTGCTCTCCGTGCGGGGGCGCCCGGACACTTCCACCTCGAGGGGCTCCAGCTCCAGTGCCCGTGGGGACAGCCTCAGCTCCAGCGCCACCCCCGTCTCCGGAACGTCGACGTCATGGAGGTGAACGCCGTACTGGATGTGCCGCACCTGCAGAGTGTGCACGCCGGTTGGCACGCCCTCCATGCGAAACGCACCGAGGGAATCGGTGACGCTGCCGACGTCCAGGCCCAGCAGCTCCACCTCGGCGTCCTCGATGGGCTGGCCGCTGCCGGCGTCCTGGAGACGACCGGTCACCACCCCCGGCTCCTGGGCGGAGCCACCTCCCGCCAGGAGCATCACCGCCAGCGCTGTCAGCCCGACCGCACGACACCTCGCCAGATACGACATAGGAGGAAAGACGGCACGGCCCCCGTTGCCGGGGGCCGTGCCAGGGTTCGGTCATCCACCGAAGTTGGGGTTGGTCCTGATCTCCACGTCGGGGACCGGCCAGCACTGCTGGCTGCCCACCGACCCCACACCGGACTTGTAGTACTCGCTGTTGTCCGGCAGGAAGTACGGCACGGCGGCGCCATTGCGCCGGTAGTCGCCCATCTTCTTGGCCTCGAGCCAGAAGTCGCGGGCGCGCTGCTCCATGAGGGCGGCCAGCACCTCGGCCGGATCCGTCGACGTGAGCGGATCCTGGTTCCCCACGGCGCGACGCTCGTTGATGAGCGCGACCTGCTCGCCCACGTTCCCCGACGCCTCGGCGGCGATGTAGCGCGCCTCGAGCCCCGATGCCAGGCGGATGGGCGATCCGTACGACGGGTACTTGTGCTGCCGGTAGAACTCGAGCTCCGAGTCCTGGGCCAGCTTGCCCGCGTCGTCGTAGGTGATGCGGGGGTCACCCCCGTCGGCCATGGCCCGATAGTCGGGCGGCACGACCAGCG
The DNA here is from genome assembly GCA_050114675.1 of Gemmatimonadota bacterium. Classification (GTDB taxonomy): domain Bacteria; phylum Gemmatimonadota; class Gemmatimonadetes; order Longimicrobiales; family Gaopeijiaceae; genus SZUA-318. The sequence continues at coordinate 11,217 of JASFRY010000053.1, forward strand.
AGGTCCGGGCCGTGGTGAAGTTCCACACGTTGTTGCCCAGGCGACCGCGGTTGGCGGGATCGTCCAGGTACGGCATGTCGAACTCGAAGTCGGCGGGGACCTGCGCCGCCGCCGCGGCGGCTTCGGCCTTGTTGCCGGCCTGGAGCTGCGCCCGGGCGATCCCCACCATGGCGGCCGTGGCGAGGGCCTTGCCCTCGTCGCTGCCGTCGGCGTTCCCCTCGCTGTGGGCCAGGGTCAGCCGCTCCACGGCCTTGGCGAGCATGTCCGCAGTGGACATTCTCGGGCCCGGCGTCTGGGGATCCGGTGCCACCGTGCCCTCGCAGAACGTCTCGGCCATGAGCTCCAGGGCGTAGCCCTCGGTGAAGGCCGCAATGGCGAGCGGGAGCCCGCCCACCTCCTGGAGCGTGTTCACCACCTGCTCACCGGTGCTGGCGGCCAGCACCAGCGGGCTCCACCCCTCGCCGTTCAGGGTGCCGTTGGTGGGATCGATGAACCGGCGGCCGAACTCGTTCCGGGTGGGGAAGGTGTCGCCCACCCACGCCTCGTAGGACCACCACGCCGTGTAGACGACGAGGTCCCCGTAGGAGTCGGCCAGGTTCTGGAACGCCGAGCGGGCCAAGGTGGGCCCGTCGGCCTCGGGATCGATGGCCGAGGCTTCCAGGATGTCGGGATCCGTGATCTCGAAGAACGAATCGCTGCAGCCCGCGAGCGAAAGGAGCGCCGCGAGCGTCGCGAAATGATGAATTCGCCGTCTCATGATGCCTCCTCCCATCTCAGTAGGTCAGGCTCAAGCGGAACGAGAACCTCCGCTCGGCAGGAACGGTGAAGAACTCGGTGCCCTCGACGTACGTGGTCTCGGGATCGAGCCCGGTATAGTCGGTCCAGGTCTTCAGGTTGCGGCCCGCCAGCGTGATGCTGGCCGAGCGGGCGCGCATGGCCTGGGCGATGCTCTCGGGAGCGCTGAAGGTCAGCGACACCTCGCGCAGACGCATGTAGCTGGAGTCGGTGATGTACATGCCGTTGACCTGGCTGAACGTGATGCTCTGTCCGCTCTCGGTCTGGAACGGCCCGAAGCGCCGCAGGCGCTCGTCGGCGCTGAGCTGGTCCCGGTAGTTCCACGTGGGGGAGTTCCGGAACTGGCGGTCCCGGAAATCGGCGGAGAAGTCACGCTTGAGCACGTCCCCACGCATGTCGAGCTGGGCGTAGAGGGTGAAGTACCGCATGAAGTTCACCGTGGAGGTAAGGGTGCTCTCCCACCCGGGCATGGTGTTGCCGATGAACTCCAGCGTGTCGGAGACGATGGCCACGTCGTTGGCCTCGTCCACCCGCTTCACCACGTACGTGTGGAAGGAGTTCACCGGCGCGCCCTCACGGGTTCTCCGGATCGTCCCGAAGGGCTCGATGCCACCCAGGTCCACCACGTTGTTCTTCACCGTGGAGAGGGTTCCCCGGAGCTCCCACCCCAGGTCCTCCATGGTGAGCACCCGGGCCGACGCGGCCACCTCCCAGCCCTTGTTGGTGAGCTTGCCGATGTTCACGTAGGGGTCCTGGTCGAAGCCCAGCGACGGCGCGATGGGCTGGCGCAGGATGACGTCGGTGGTGGTCTTGTCGAAGTAGGTCACCTCGAGGCTCACGCGCTCGTTGAGCAGACCGGCCTCGAAGCCCGCCTCGATCTCGGTGCCGCGCTCGGGCTTGAGCTCGTCGTTGCCCGGATCGTGGGGCGTGACGCCCGGCTTCACCGAGCCGTCGCTGTAGACGAGGAAGGGCGACAGGTTGTACGTGGCCAGGGCGCCGCTGGTGGGCGACCGGCCGGTGGTGCCGTACGCGGCGCGCACGCGGAACGTGCTCACCAGGTCGCCCAGGAAGGAGTCCTGCCAGAACCCTTCCTCGGACATGACGTACGAGAAGCCCACCTTGGGGCTGAAGAAGTACTTGGACTTGAGGCCGTACGCCGAGTTGCGGTCCACACGGCCGGCGGCCTGCACGAAGAAC
>JASFRY010000054.1:0-13018 GCA_050114675.1 Gemmatimonadota bacterium
AGGCCCGGGTCAGGGCGTGACGGAAGGCCTTCGGATCGTAGGCCGGAAGCTCCCCCGAGCGATGCAGGGCCAGGAAGGCCCCGACCACCTCCGGGCCGACCTCCCGCCCCACGCTCCTTCTCACCTCGCGGATCACGTCCACGTCCGGCAGCGCCGGACGGTGGGGACGAGGCTGGCCCAGCGCCGTCACCGTGTCCGCCAACCGGAGGATCTGTGCACCCGGGGGGATGCTGCCGTCCATGAGACCGTCGGGGTATCCCCGTCCGTCCCACCGCTCATGGTGATGCCGGACCAGGGGCGCCAGGTCCTGGAGGTGCGGGATGAGCCTCACGTGCCGCTCGGACCGCAGCGGGTGACTCTGCACCTGAGCCCTCGCCTCCCGCGGTAGCCGCGCCGCGCCGCTGTCCGCCGCCTCCTCGGCCAGGCCCACCATGCCCACATCCGAGAGGATGGAGGCGAAGAGCAGCCGGGCGGTCTCCCTGCGGGAAAGCCCCATGGCCTCGCCGATCTGAACCGAGAGCATCCCCACGCGCGGACCGTGGTCCGCCAGGTAGCCCTTGGCCGCGCCGATGACATGGGTGAGGGCCTCTAGAAGGCCTGCGTAGAAGGCCCGGCCCGAGTACCTGCTGCTCACGCGGAGGTCGTCTCCATGCGGGGGGATGTCTCCGCGGGAGACCACCGGGGTTCCGCTCCGGCGGCGCCGAGGAGACCGAGAGACGGTGCTTCGCATCGCTGCTTCGCACATCTATGATCCAAAGTACCACCCGTCTTCCGGCCCCGCCAAGGCATTCTTGTTCCGGCCCCGTGGAGATCGACACCGCCCGGGGAAGGACGGCCGCTGGCGAGCCTACACCCCTCCTCCGGTGGTGTCGGGACGGGCCTTGGCGCGCTCCTGGTCCCGTCGCTCCCGGATGGCCTCGGCTCGTGCCTTCCAGGAGTCGCGGATCTCACCCGTGGTCCGGCCGCGCTGGATCTCGTCCCATTCCCACTTGTTCCGCGCGGCCTCGTCCCGCTTGCCCACCGGGATGCCGAAGCTGAAGGGGATGGGGATCTTGATGTCGCCCAGGTAGATCATCCCGTCCTTGACGCCCCACTTCCGGCCCTGGGAGTCGGTATGGGTCCAATCGCGCATGGCTTCCGCCGCCTTCCCCGCCGCGGCCATGGAGTCCTGCCACTGGGCGATGCGCACCGCCGCTGCCAGCTCCAGGCGCTGCTGCATCGTCAGCGCGTTCAACTCCGAATCCAGCGGCGCCCACAGGCGAGGGTCCATGGCCCCGGGCCGGATTCGCTCCGCAGCGGTGGGCCCCGGCGCCACCAGCCCGGTGCCCGGCGACTCGGAGACGTCGGGGCGGGCCGGGCTCACGGTGGGCGCCTCCACCGGCTCCGTCTCCTCGGGCTCCTCGGGACGGACCGGACGCCCCTCGTCGGGCGTCTCCACCAGATTGAGGATCTTCATGCCCTCCGGCGACGTCACCGACTCGGCGGGCACACCCAGCGGCCACGTGCTGGTGAGCTCCCGATGCATGAGGCCGGGGTAGAGGGCGATGGCCACGATATGAACGACCAGCGACACCGCGAGCCCCACCAGGAGGGCCCGGCGGTGGGGTACACCGGAGCGGCGAGAGCCGGCGCCCCGGTCCGAACGCGGAACCGCGCTGCCGGCCGGATGTTTCATGGTGATTCGTAACCCTCCCCCGGGACCCGGTTCCGGCGGCCCCGCGGGGAGGTGTCCTCGTCAGAGTCCCTTGTTCAGAGGATGTTGCCCAGGCGGGACGCCGCCTCCTCCAGGCGATCCTCCGGCACGGTGAGGGCGATGCGGAAGAAGCCCTCTCCCCCGTCTCCGAGGCCCGCTCCGGGCAGCACCATCACACCCTCCTCGTCCAGACAGCGACGGGCGAAGCCCCTCGAGCTCTCGCCTTCTGGGACGGGGATCCAGAGATACATGGTTGCCCGGGGCTCCTCCACCGCGAAGCCCGCCTTCCGCATGGCCGCCACCGCCCGGTCCCGCCTGCGCTGGAACACCGCCACGTTCCCCGGGACCCACGTCTCCCAGCTCTCCAGCGCCGCCACCCCGGCCGCCTGCACACCGAGAAAGACCCCGGTATCCATGAACGTCTTCACCCGGGTGAGAGACGCCACCAGGTCACGGTTCCCCGCGGCCCAGGCCAGCCGCCACCCGGTCATGTTGTACGTCTTGGAGAGGGAGTGGAACTCGATGGCCACGTCCCGGGCCCCGTCGAACTGGAGGATGCTCGGCGGCCGGTATCCGTCAAAGGCGATCTCGGAGTATGCGTGGTCGTGCACCAGGATGACGTCGTGCTCCCGACAGAAGTCGATGGCCTGCCGGTAGTAGGCATCGGGCGCGCACGCCGCAGTGGGATTGTTGGGGTAGTTGAGGAAGAGGATGCGCGTCCGCGCCGCCACGTCGGCCGGGATCTCCTCGAGGGGAATGAGGAAGTCCCTCTCCGGGCGGAGCGCCACCATCCAGGGCTCGCCCCCGGCCAGCACCGTCCCACCCCGGTAGGCCTGATAGCCCGGGTCGGGCATGACCGCCACGTCTCCGGGGTTCAGGTACGCCAGGGGGAGGTGGGCCAGGCCGTCTTTGGACCCGATGAGGGGAAGGACCTCGGCCACCGGATCCACCGCCACGCCGAACCGCTTCTCCATCCACGCCGAGACGCCGGAGCGGAAAGCGGGCAGCCCCACCTGAAACGGATAGCGGGACATGGCCGGATCCTCCACGGCCCTCTGGAGGGCCGCGACCACGGCGGGAGGAGGCGCCAGATCGGCGTCCCCTGCGCCCAGGTCGATGACGTCCACGCCCCGGGCCTCCAGCTCGAGCCTCCGCTCCTTGAAGCCGGCGAGGGGATAGCCGGGGAGCGCCTCGAGGGTCCGGCTCCGCGGCGGCGTCATGGTGCCTCCTCCCGCACGGGATTCCGCACCGCACCGACGCCCGCGACCTCCACCTCCACCTCGTCTCCCGAAGCGAGGGGCCCGATCCCTTCGGGCGTACCGGTGGCGATGAGGTCGCCGGGCTCCAGCGTCATGATGTGGCTGATGTAGGAGATGAGCACCGGGATGGAGAACGCCATCTCCGACGCCGAGCCCTGCTGGCGGACCTCCCCGTTCACCCGGGTCACCACCGCCAGGGCCTCCCGGTCGACCCGGTCCACCGGCACCGGCGTGCCCACCGGGCAGAACGTGTCGAAGCCCTTGGCCCGGGTCCACTGGCCGTCCTTCTTCTGGAGATCCCGGGCCGTCACGTCGTTGACCGGGACCACCGCTTCCACGCAGGACCAGGCGTCGTCCACGGAGACCTTCCGGGCCCGGCGTCCGATGACCAGGCCGATCTCCCCCTCGTAGTCCACGCGGGAGGAGGCCCTGGGCATGACGATGGGCTCCCCGTCGGACAGGATCGCGGAAGGGGCCTTGAGGAAGATGAGGGGCTCGGAGGGGACCTCGTTGCCCAGCTCGGCCGCGTGCTTCACGTAGTTGCGGCCGACACAGACGATCTTGGAGGGGGAAACGGAAAGCATGGTGTGCGCGCTCCCGACGCCGGAACGGGCGTCAGCGGTCAACGAGAAAAGGCCGCCCCGGCTCGGGGGGCGGCCCTTCGGAACTTCGGCCAGGCGCAGGCGGCCTGGATCCCGGCCGGCTGCTCAGTGTGCGTGGGAGTGTCCGTCCGCACCGCTGGACCAGGCGTGGATCCAGGTCCCGATGAGCGCGCCCAGTCCGGCGATGGTCAGCAGACACCCGACCACGGTCCACCAGAAGCCGAGGTCGGAGTGGCCGCCCTGCCACCCCACGATGCTGTTCTTGAACGCACCCATGGCGATGATGAGGTAGAGCACGCCGATGAACAGGCCTGCGTACTTCTTCATGGAGGACACCGTGGTTCCGGGTTCGTGGGCACGGGCTCCCGCCCGCGGGACGCGAGCAATCTATCGTGTGACGCCCGCCCGTCCAAGGGTGGGCTCGTCCTCCCCGTAGAACGTCCGGAGACGCCGCATCACCTCCTGCCACGGGCCCTTCACGAGGGGGGCGTCGGGGAGGGAGTCCCTCAGGTACCGGCCGTAGCGCCGCGTGACCAGCCGGTCGTCCAGCACCAGCACGGCGCCCCGGTCGGTGCGCGCCCGCACCAGCCTTCCGAACCCCTGCTTCAGCCGCAGGGCGGCGTGGGGGAGCATGAAGTGCTGGAACGCGCTGCCGCCGGCGCGCTCGATGGCTTCCATGCGCGCCGCGGTGATGGGTTCGGTGGGGACGCGGAAGGGGAGCTTCTGCAGGATGAGCCCCCGGAGGGGGTCACCGGGCACGTCCACGCCCTCCCAGAACGAGGCCGTGCCCAGGAGGATGCCCCGCTCCGCCTCCACGAAGCCCCGGAGGAGTCGATGGCGGTCCCCTTCGCCGTGCACGAAGAGGGGCCAGCGTCCGTCCAGCCCCGCCGCGCGCAGGTGATCGGCCACGCGACGCAGCGCGGCGTGGGAGGTGAACAGCACGAACAGCCCGCCGTCGCTGAGCTCGGCAACGTCTGCGACCACCCGGGCCGTGGCCTCCTGAAAGGCATCCTGTCCCGCCTCGGCGGGAGGGAGGTCCGTGGGCACGGCCAGAACGGTCTGGGTGGCGTAGTCGAAGGGCGAGGGCACGATGCGCTCGTCCAGCGCCAGCGGCTCGTCCAGCGCCTGCAGGTCGGACTCGCTCAAGCCGAGGCGGCTCCGCAGGAAGGCGAAGCTCCGCCGCGTCGCCAGCGTGGCGGACGTGAGGACCGTGGTGGGCGTCCGGGTGAAGAGGGACTCCCGCAGCACGGGTCCCAGCTCGATGGGGGCGGCGGAGAGGGCCAGGTTGGCGCGGCGGCCCCGTCCCCGGGACTCGAGCCACCGGACGTAGGCCGGCCCCTCCTCCCCCGGGGCCAGCACCAGGCGCACCCCGGCGGCCATGGCACCCAGGCGGCGCTCCACGCTGCGCAGGTCCAGGAGCCTGCCCTCCAGGGCGTCGGAGAGCTTCTCGTCCAGCTCGAGACGGGCCCGGAGCTCCGAGACCTCGCGCTCCAGGGTCCCCAGGGTGGAGATCAGCGCCGACAGCCGCTCCCCGACCTCCTCGCGCTCCGCCGGCTCGCCGATGCCCGTGGGGCCCAGGCGCGCCGTGGTCTCCTCGGGCCCCACGAACGCCTCCAGGGTCTCCACGAATCCCTCCACCACGGCCCGAGCCCGGCTCAGCGCCGGCCGCACCCGGTTCTCGATGCGCTCCCGCAGGGTCCCCGCCTCGTCGGAGCCCCCCACGGCTTCGTGGACGGAGGTGAGGATCCCCCTTCCCCGGCGGTCCAGGCGTGACAGGGCCCGATAGAGCCCCCGCCGCGTGACCTCCGCACCCAGGTGCTGGGTGGCGGCGTCTTCCACGTTGTGGGCCTCGTCCAGAACCAGCCGTTTGTAGGGCGGCAGCACGGCGGCCTGGGTGTAGTTCTGCGTGGCCCGTCGCACGGCCAGATCGGTGAAGAGGAGGTGGTGGTTCACCACCAGGAGCTGGGCCGACGCGGCGTTGCGGCGCGCGCGCTGGTAGAAGCACTCCTGGAAGTGGGGGCACCGGGCCCTGAGGCAGATGTCGGGATCGCTCTGCACCTCCTCCCAGAGCTCCTCGGACGGATCGAAGGTGAGGTCCGACAGGGAGCCGTCCGCCGTGTTGCCGATCCACTCCAGGAGCGCCCGCACCTCGTCGCTCCGGTCCTCCTCGAAGAGGGAGCCCTGGGACTCGGCGGCCAGGTGGGCCCGACGGATCGAGACGTAGTTGCCACGGCCCTTGACCAGCGCCCAGCGGATCTCCTCGCCCAGGACGCGGCGGACCAGGGGGAGGTCCTTCCCGGCCAGCTGCTCCTGGAGGTTGATGGTGTTGGTGGAGACCACGGTGCGCTCGTCGTTCTCCTGGGCCCAGCGCGCAGCGGGCAGGAGGTAGGCCAGGCTCTTCCCCGTCCCGGTGCCGGCCTCCACCACCGCCACCCCTCCCTCGTTGAAGCGCTCCGCCACGGCCCGGACCATGGCGCGCTGACCCGGTCGGTCCTCGTAGCCGTCGTGGATGTCCGCCAACGGCCCGTCCGGCCCCAGGAGGGCGTCCATCTCCTCCACGTCCAGGAGGATCCGCTCCCTGGGCTCCGGGGGCTCGACCACCACGTACAGGCGCCCGGCCTCGTTGTCCACGATGGCGCTGCCGAGCCCCTGGTCGTAGAGCTGCGCGGCCACCCGCATGTCGGCATCGGACGGCTCCAGCACGCCCGAGGGATGGTTGTGGATCATCACGCCCCCCTCCCCCGCATCGCGGGCCGCCACGAGGACGGCGTCGAAGTTGCCCCGTGACACCGCCCGGGGCGCATGGACGTGGCGCTGCTCGTCCACCTCCGCCAGGAAGCACACCTCCCTCCCGCCCGCCCGCTCGATCTCGCTCCGGATCCGGCGGGCCGCCTCGGCGCTGAGACGCAGGCGTCGCGGAGGCCTGCGGCGGCGGGCCGGCTCCGGCTCCTCCCGTTCCTGCGCATCCAACCCGTCCAGACCCACCAGCACGGCTCGGCCGGGATGGACGGGGAAGCCGTCGGGGAGCTCGGGTGCCGGGTCCCGGAAGCGACGCGTCATTGCGTCTTGAGCTTCTTCTTCTTGGCCGCGGGGAAGAGGACGTTGTTCAGGATGAGCCGGTATCCCGGGGAGTTGGGGTGCAGGGCCAGGTCGGTGGGCGGATCCCCGATCTGGTGCTCGGGGTCCTCGGGGTCGTGCCCCCCGAAGAACGTCCAGGTGCCCTTCCCCAGGTTCCCGTGGATGTACTTGGCCCACTCCCCTTCCTCGGCCAGGATGATCACGTCGGGCTTGATCCGGTCCTTCCGGAACGACGTGGTGAGCCCGTAGAAGTCGGGCAGCACCGACTCGTGGTCCTGGGTCAGCATGGCCGGGACCGGGTCGATCTTGGCCGAGAATTGAAATAAGGTGTACGCTCCCAAGTCCTTGCGCCACGGCGTATTGACCTGATGCGCATCGATGTCGCTGAAGGCGCTCACCGACGGCGCGATCTGGACCTGGGCGTTCTCGAAGGCCAGCGTCCGGCTCCAGTCCATCTTGGCCGACGCGTCGGGGTCCGGCGGCGTGCCGTCGGAGTACGACGCCGCGATGTCCACGGGTCCGGCGGCCAGAGCCAGATCGAGGGTCTCGGTGGCCGAGCACATGGCGAAAAGGAAGCCGCCGTCCTCCACGTACTGCCGGATCTTCCGGGCCACGGCCTTCTTCATCTCGGGGACCGACGCGAACCCGTGACGGCGGGCCATGTCCTGGTTCCGCGCCACCTCCTCCTGGAGCCAGGGGGCGCCGGCGTAGGAGAGGTAGAACTTGGAATACTGGCCCGTGAAGTCCTCGTGGTGCAGGTGGATCCACTCGTACTTCGACAGATCCGAGCTCAGCACCTCGTCGTCCCACAGCGTCTCGTAGTCGATGCCGGCATAGGTCAGGGCCATGGTCACGGCGTCGTCCCACGGGACCGAGTTGGGCGGCGTGTACACGGCGACCTTGGGCGCCTTCTCCAGGGGCACCGCCTCCATGTTGGAGTCGGCGATGGTGGCCCGGATCTGGGCCTCGGCACCCGCGTCCACCGACTCGATGGTCACCCCCCGGAGAGCCGCCTCCCGCCGCACGCCGGGCTGGTCGGGGAGGAGGAAGGAGCCGCCCCGGTAGTTGAGGAGCCACTCCGCCTTGACGCCCTGCTTGAGCGTCCAGTACGTGAGCCCGTAGGCCTTGAGGTGGTTCTGTTGGCCCCGGTCCATGGGAACCAGGATCTTCTGGCCCGACACCCGTGCAGGCAGCGCCGCCCCGGCCAGCAGGAGTCCGACCCACAGCGTCACGCCAAGCAGCCGCCTCATGCCCCGCTCCTCCCACGCCGCAGCCGCTCCAGCTCACGGCGGGCATCGGGTGCCACCGCCGCGTCGGGCCGGTCGAGGACCAGCTCCTCCAGGAGCCGGATGGCCTCGTCCCGGCCTTCGGGCGTGCGTGCCCGGTACCGGGCCAGGGCGAGGGCCGCCTCGGCCGCCTCGGGCGCGTCGGGGTACGTCTCCAGGAGACGCGTGCGGAGGTCCGCGGCGCGGGACCCGGCGCCCCCCCGCGACGCCAGCCGGGCGGCCTCGGCCAGGACGGCCGGCTGCTCGGCCCCGGGAAGATCGTCCAGGGCGGCCACGAGGGTGTCGGCGGCGGCCTCTCCCCGTCCCTCGTGGCCCAGGACCTCCGCCCGCGCCAGGACGGCGCCCGCGCCGTGCGACAGACGCCCCAGCAGGCCGACGAGCTGGATCACCTCCGTGGCCACCGCGGGCTCCAGGCCGGGAAGCGCAAGGAGAAGGGAACGGCGCCCCTCCTCGACCTTCCCGGCATCGAGCTGGAGGTAGCCGCGCTGCAGCGAGCTCCTCGGCCCGCCCATCCCCTCCAGCACCGAGGCCGCGCCCTCCCGGTCGCCCCTGCGCAGCAGCGCCTGGGCGACGGTGGCCGCCAGATCGTCGAGCTCGGGCGCTCCGGGGAACGCCTCGCGGAAGTCCGCCAGGAGCTGCGTGAGGCGTTCCGGAGATGCCGACCCGCTCTCAAGCCGGACGGCCTCGGCGGTGGCTTGCCGCCGGTCCACGGTCCCGGGGGAGTACGAAGCCACCAGGCGGCGCTGCGCTTCCAGAGCCGATGCCGTGTCACCGGCGGCCAGGGATACCTCCACGAGGCGCTGATCGAACTCTCTCCGCTCCCCGGGCGAGGCGGCCTCGGAGCCGAGCTCGCCGTAGGCCCACGCCGCCACGTCGCCCATCCCGGCGTCCCGGGCCCGGCGCCCCATGTCCGCCAGGAACGCCATGCGTCCCCGACCGTCCAGGGTGCCCGCCACCGAGCGCGTGAGGGCCAGGGCCTGGTCGTCCAGCCCGAGGGCCACGGCGATGCGCGCACCCGCCCTGCGGGCCTCCAGCCCCTCCCTCGCCAGATCCGACACGAGCCGCCTTCCCGCCGCCTCCGAGGCGTCGCCGAGCCGCTCGACCCGGCGGGCGATGGCATCGGGCTGCACACCCGGCCTTCCCACGGCCCGCACCCACGCGTCCACGGCCTCCTCCACGCGCCCCGACGACGCCAGCACGTCTCCGGTCTCCAGAGCGAGGGCGTCGGGATCGTCCAGGGCGTTGCGCCCCTTCCGGAGGACGTCCAGGGCACGCTGGGGGCCGAAAGCGCGCCCGTAGACGCGGCTCACCTCACGGTAGGCGCCCTCCGACCCGGGCTCCGCCTCCAGCCAGCGCGCCCCCTCCGTCTCCACGGCATCCAGGGAGTCCAGCTCCAGGAGGACCCGGAGCTTCAGGGCGCGCACTCCGGAGGCGTCGCCGTCGTGCGCCAGGAACGTGTCCACCGCCGGGAGAACGGCACGGGTATCTCCCTTGGCGCGCAGCACCCGCTCCAGTGCGAAGAGCCCACCCGACGACGTGGGCCGGGCCAGGAGCAGACGCCGGAGCACGGCCTCGGCACCGTCGTAGTCTCCCTGGGACTCCCGGGCAGCCGCCTCCCGGAGCAGGCGTGTCACATCCACGCCCTGCCCCGCCGCACGGCCGGGATGGACCGCCGTCGCCAGCGCCGCCAACCCCAGGAGGGCGAGCCCGCTCCAGCCGCGACGCAGGCTCATGATCCACCCCCGGGTCGGGCAGGCGCGTCCGAGGCGCCTCCCCCCCCGTTGAGGCGCTCGAAGTACTGGATGACCAGCTGGCGCACAGCCGGCGGCAGCTGCTGCATGCGCTCGGCGTCGGGCATCTGGAAGCGGAGGGCCCCCAGCTCGTCGGCCCCCAGGGGGAGGACGTCCGCGCGCTCGAAGGCCCCCGGAGCCTTCGATTCCCGCTCGTCCGAGACCTCCTCGTCCTCGCGCTTGAGGCTGCGGCCCGCGTCCAGGAGGCGGTGGAAGAGGCGCTCCTGCCGGCGCACCATGTCGGGCGTCAGGCGTCCCCGGGCCATCTGCTGCGCCAGGGCCTGGGCCTCGGCGGCCAGCTGGTTCAGGTCTCCCAGGGACTGCTCCTTCGCCCCGTCCTTCTGCGACAGGTCCTCCAGGTTCTCCCCCACGGACTGCTGCTGGCGCGCCAGCTCCTCGAGCTGCCGCTTGAGGGCCTGCTCGCCGAGCTGAAGGGGCGTGAGCTGGCCCGTCTGATTGGACAGATCCCCCTGCTCCTGGGCCAGCTGCTCCAACTGCTCCGAGACCTGCTCCTCGTTCTGGGCCTGTCCCTTCTTGCTCCCCCCCTGCTCCGTTCCGGCGATGGCCATGAGGGCCAGCTGGTTCAGATCGTCCACGGCACCTCGCGCCAGGGCGCGGGGCGACGGCGCCGAGCCGCGACGGTTCTCCATGGCCTGGATGGTCCTCTGGATGGAGGCCATGGCCCGGCCGATCTGAGCCGCCATCTCCTGGTTTCCCGCCAGCGCTTCCCCGTCGCTCCCGGTCTGGAGGTTCTGGGCCAGGTTCCGCACGCCCTGGATGAGCGACGCCTCATCGGCTCGCATGGCCGTGATCTCGTCCTGGGAGGCCGAGCTCATGTCCTCGCCGAGCTGAGCCTGGCGCCGGGCGAGGGAGAGGGCGTCGTCCGAAGCCCTCTTCAGCGCCTCCATGGTCGCCTGGGCCTTCTGCTGCGCCATCTGCTGCTGGGCCTGGTCGAGCTGCTCCGCCGTCTTCTGGAGAGCCTGGGCCGCCTGGTCGGCCTTCTCGCCGGCCTGCTGCCCCTGCTGCTGGCGGGCCTGCTGGCGGGCCGCTTCCTGCTGCTGCCCCGCCTCGGCCGCCTTCTCGCGCGCCTGGGAGACCTCCCGGGCCGCGTCCCGCTCCTCCAACTGCTCCAGCCGCTCCTGGAGCTGGTCCATGCGCGATTGGAGCTCGTCCGTCTCCTTCTGGAGCTTCTCCTGCTGCTTCTGACGAAGCTCCGGATTGTCCCCTTCCTTCATGGCGTCGGCCAGGGCCTTCTGCTGCTTGGCCAGCTCGTCGGCCTCGGAGCGCGTGGCCCGGAAATCCTGGTCCACGGCGGCCCGGCGGAAGCGCTCCAGGGACTTCTCCAGCCGATCCCGGAAGTCCTCCTGCTCCTTGGAGAGCTCCTGGAGCTTCTGATTGGCCTCCCGGGCGTCCTCCTGGTCCAGGCCCTCCGAGAGCTGCTTCAACCGCTCCTTGAGATCATCACCGGCGATCTGCTCCAGGAGCTTCTGGAGCTCTTCCAGGTCCTTGCGCAGCTCGGGGTCCGCCTGGCCGGCCTCGCGCATGGTCTCCTCCAGCGCCTCCATCTCGGCGCGCATGGAGTCCACCTGGGAGGTGAGCCGGTCCTGGTCCTCCAGCGCCTTCTTGAGCTGCTCGCGCTGCTCGAAGTCCGCCTCCTCACCCTTCCCCTGCTCCCCGGGGCGCTGCTGGCCACGATCCTGACGCTCCGCCGCCTCCTGGCGCTGGAGATCCCGGTTCTCGGCCGCCTTCTTCCCCGCCTCCTCGGCCAGTTTCTTCAGGCGCTCCGCCACGTCACCGAGCTGCTTCTCGGCGTCACGGCGCAGCTCCGAGGCCAGAGGCATGCGCAGGACGAACTCGCGAGAGCGGCCGGTGTGCGCCGCCGGCGCATTGTCGATGGCCCGGGCGAAGTAGTGGACCTCATCGCCGGGAAGGAGGCCCCAATCTCCCAGATCCAGGAGGGGACGGGCCATGGCGGCCCGGGTCCCGCCGAGATCGAGCCCCTGCACCACGGGCTCCTCGGCGGCACCGAAAGACGTCACCCGGTACGCCACCAGCTCCAGACGGCGAAGACCGTAGTCGTCCCGAGCTTCCAGGATCAGGGGCTGCTTCAGGTCGAGGGGAAGGAGGGTGTCCCGGCCGGGGAGCGGAATGGACACCAGCGGCGCCGAGTCCGGAAGGAGGGTCAGCTCCAGAGGGTCGGGCTGGACCTCCGCCGGTGTCCCGTCGCCGCCCAGGAAGTCCCACACGAACCGGCCACCCCGGCGGGGCTCCCAGGTGCCTTCGAAGCGTCCCTCCTCCACGTCCAGCACGAAGGCGTCACCGCCCGCCGTGTCCGTGAGCGCCGCCCGCGAAAGGGGCCGGCTGGCCCGTCCATCCACCGTCAGGCGCGTCCCCATGGGGAGGCGGAGGGGCGGCACGGTGCCCCGGTACTCCTCCGGCGACATCCCCGTATGCGGAGGATAGGCCACCTCGAGGCGCAGGTCGCTGACGAAGAGGGGATCCACCGGTACGATCCGGAAGGCCTCGGTGACAGCCCCGTCAGGGGTGCGCGCGCGGTACTCCACGGTGGCCGACACCGCCGGGAAGACCTTCACGCCCACGCCGTCGTCCAGCACCAGCGTCTCGGTGCGGCCCACGTCCCCCGCGGCCTGCCACGCCAGGTCCGCCGTCGCTCGGCCGGGCGCACGCACGCGCACTTCCACGTCCGAGCCCCGAGGGACCTCCACCGTTCCAGGCTCGAGGACGACAGGCGCCAACGAGGGATCCACCATGAGGCCCAGCGGTCGCACGAGCCCTCCCCACGCCCGGCCCGACCGCTCGGGGGTCACGACGGCCAGCCCGGCAAGGACCACCGCCGTCACCGCGAGGGCCGTGTAGGCACGGCGCGTCCACGCCCGTACCGACACACCGAGGGTGCCCGCCAGCGTCGGGACCGGACGGTCGAGGGATTCGAGGGTCCGCTCCGCCGCCCGACCCACCAGGCTGGGAGAGACGCCGGGAGGAACGGCGCGTGCCAGCTCGAGCGAGCCCCGGACGAGCCCGGCCTCGACACCCGAGGCCCGCTCCATGGCCTCGGAGAGAGGGGCCTCGGCGAACCATCGCGCCGCGGCGCCACGGAGCCCCGTCAGGACGACGGCCAACAGCACCAGGAAAGCCGCGTCCAGGAGGAGGGGCACGTCGCTTCCCTGCCGCCATCCCTCGGGACCCGCAACCGCCCAGGCAGCCACCAGGATCCACGCGGCCACCGTGACCAGCCACAGCGCCACCGCCACGCCCGTGGTCCGGGTGAGGTGGGCGCGCACTGCCGCCA
>JASFRY010000055.1:0-12929 GCA_050114675.1 Gemmatimonadota bacterium
GGGTTCTGCCGGGAAGCGCCGTGGGTCGAGACCGTGCATGAGGGCGATGGCGTAGTGGCGGATGCTGAGAAAGCGGATCCCCGACACGTATCCGGAGAAGAACCCCTCCCACAGCACGATGTAGAGGAGGCCCACGCCGATGGCCTGCCGGGTCACCAGGCCCAGCCACACGAAGAACGAGGCGTACATGAGGAGGCCTGCCGTCGAGGCCACCGTCACCGAGACCACGGCCTTGAGGTCGTGATTGTAGGCGACGAAGCTGGTCAGGAAGGCGCTTGCCACGATGAAGGGCGCTGCCACCGCCACCGCCGCGCCCAGCTTCGGGAGCACGATCCGCCAACGTGGGAGCGGGGTGAGCGTGAGGTTGGCCAGCGTCCGGTCCTCGATCTCGTTGGCGAACGTGACGCTGGCGATGGAGACGACGATGAGCGGCAGGATGGAGCCGGCCAGCATGGTGCTCAGGACGATGAGCTCGAAATCGTCCACGAAGGGGGCCGAGTCCGAGCTCAGCACCAGGGCCGCGAACAGCACCGGCAGGGCCGCCAGCGTCGCCATGATGACCACGCGCCACCGGCTGGTGAGCTGGCGCACCGTGAGGTTGAAGACGGCGCCCATCTACCCCTCCACCAGGTAGCCGAAGACACTTTCCAGCGAGTCGTCCAGCGGCTCGACGCGCCGGAGGGTTATGGACGCCTGGCGGGCGAGGCGGGGGAGCTCGACCTGGAGATCCCTCACCTTGCTGCTCAACACCACCAGGGCTCCGTCAGGGTCCACATTCACCGCGTCCACGGAGGCCAGGCGTACAACGGCGGCCGCCAGCTCCCGTGGTCGGTCGGCCACCACCCGGACGTGGTAGGGCCGCTTGTCCAGGGCAGCCCGGATGGCCCGGAAGCCACCCGACGCCGCCAGCTTGCCGTTGATGATGAGGAGCACGGTCTCGGCGAGCTGTTCCACCTCCTCCAGGATGTGGGACGACAACACGATAGCCCGCCCCTCGGCGGCAAGGCGGCGCAGGAGGTCCTGAAAGTGGACGCGCTGGCGCGGGTCGGCGCCGTTGAGCGGCTCGTCGAGGACGAGCACCTCCGGGTCATGGACCAGCGTGGCGGCGAGGCGCATCCGCTGACGCATGCCGCGGGAGTATGTGCCCATGGGCAGATCAGCGGCGGCGGCCAGGTCCACCAGGGCGATGGCACGCTCGGTGGCGGCACCCAGATCGTCCACCCCGCGGAGCTGCCCCATCATGCGGACGAAGTCCCGCCCCTTCATGAACGGGTACACCGTCTCGTGCTCGGACATGACCCCGATGCGACGGTAGAGCGGAGGGTTGTCCCGTACGGGCTGGCCGAACATGGTGACCGAGCCGTCCGAGACGTCGGCCAGGCCCGTGATCATGCGCAGGAGCGTGGTCTTGCCCGCCCCGTTGGGGCCCAGCAGACCGGTAATCCCCGGCCCGATGTCGAAGGTCACGTCGCTGACGGCCACCACGCTGCCGAACCAGCGCGACACATGGTCCACGCGGATCACAGGAGCTCCGCCGGTGCTCATGGCGTGAGCCTCCGGTAGCGTCCCCAGAGCACCCCGGCGGGTACGGCCACCCAGACCGCATACCAACCCACCAGGAGCCAGGCCGGGAGCTCCCGGGCCGGTGCGGCGGCGGTGACGCTGCTCGCGTCCCCGAAGATCAGATCGTTCACGTGGACGGGAATGTTGCTCAGGTTGAACATCGAGATCCACTGGCCGGCGGCCCCTCCCACCTCCGAGGCCAGGCCTGTGGTGAACGGCGTCGTGACGACGAAGAGGCCCACGAGGAACACCGAGGCGTAGGCGCGCCGGGTCGTGAACGAAGCCACCACCATGGCCAGAGTGGTGGTGTACGCGGCCAGCGCCGCGCCCGAGCCCAGGATCCTGGGAACGTCCAGCCAGTGCGCCGCCAGGTACGACGCCGGGTCGGGGTTTCCCATGACCATGCCCGCCAGGAGCACCAGCTGGGGGAGCCAGGCCACGCCCAGCGACACCGTGAGGAAGGCCAGCCACCGGGCCACGATGTAGTCCGTCCCCGTGAGGGGTCGCACCAGATAGAGATGGATCACTCCGTTGCGCCGGTCCGGGCACAGGAGCTCCGGCGCGACCACGGCGGCGAACACGAAGAAGAAGATCGACGCCACGCCGTAGAAGTCGGAGTGGGACGGGATCTGTGCCGCCGCCTCGGGTCCGCCCAGCCGAAGGGCGGCGCCCACCACCAGAGACCAGATGAAGCCGATGAGCATGAGCAGGACGATGAACGTCCACGGCAGGATCTTCGCCTTGCCGCCCCGCCCCAGGCCCAGGGCGATCCGGATGCCGTCCTTGAACACGGCCAGGCGGACCCGGCGCCGTCCCTCCCGAGGTCCGTCGTAGCTCCGGTAACCGATGTCGAAGACCGTCCCGGTCACGTTCCGTGGGACGCCGGGGGAGGCGGGATTCACTGGGCTCATGCCGCACCTTCCTCGTCGTCGCGCGCGAAGAGCTCCGCCAGGGCCCGCCGTCGGGGCGCCATGCGCCGCAGGGGCGCGTCAGCCGCCACCACCGCGTCGCGTACCAGGTCGAAGATGGAGGTGTCGGAGCCGTCCACGTGGAGCCCACTCCCGTCTGTGCGTACCCGTACGCCCCGGGCTTCAAGCTCCGCCATGACCACCTCGCGGTGGGCGTCCACCTCGATGAACACGCTCTCGGTCTCCGTGGTGAAGTGACTGACCTCACCGGATCGCACGAGCCGCCCTGCCTGGAGGACCAGGATGCGGTCGCACGTGCGCTCCACGTCCGCCATGAGATGGGAGGACAGGAGGATGCTGATGCCGAACTCCCGGTGGGTCTTCCGGACCAGGTCGAGCATCTCCTCACGGCCCGCCGGGTCCAGGCCCGCCGTGGGCTCGTCCAGGAAGACCATGCGGGGGTCGTGGACCAGGGCCTGGGCCAACTTTACCCGCTGCTTCATCCCCGTGGAGTATCCGGAGATGGGGCGGTACCGCTCCTCGAAGAGGCCGGCATGGCGCAGTGTGTCCGCGGCGCGCGTCCGGGCCCGTCTCGGAGGGAGCCCGCTGGCTTCGGCCATGTGCGTGAGGAACTCGGCGGCGCTCACGTTGCCGGGGAGGCAGTCGTGCTCGGGCATGTACCCGAGGCGAGCACGCACCGAGACGCTGGTGGACGAGTCTTCGCCCAGCACCAGGGACGATCCCGCGGTGGGGCGCAGGAGTCCCAGGAAGATCTTGATGGCCGTGCTCTTGCCGGCGCCGTTCTCTCCGAGGATCCCGGTGATCCCGTCGTGAATGGCGAGGTCCACGTCGTCGAGAGCGACCACGCTGCCGTAGTGCTTCGTGAGTCCTCGGGCGACCACCAACGGTTCGGTCACGTGGCGCTCCAGGTCGGAGGAACGTGGTGCTTCACGATCGCCTGCAGGCCTCGGAGTAGCCCAGGCGGCACGCACGCCGGAAATAGCGCCCCGCCTGGTAGACGTCGCGGTCCACCCCCGTCCCGTTGGCGTAGAGCTCGCCGAGGCGGAAGCAGCTTTCCGCGAGGGGTGGGGCACCCTCGCTACCCTCCCCCGTTCCCCGGCACGCCTTCTCGAAGAGCTCTACGGCACGGGCGTAGTCGTCGGGTGCGGTGACCCCCTCCACCAGGAGTTGGGCCAGGTCGAAGCAGCCGACCATCTCCGTCTCGCAGGACTTCTCGAACAACTCGGCGCCATGTGCCGGATCCTGCGCCACGCCCGATCCGGCGACGTATGCCTCGCCCAGCCGGGCGCACCCCAGAGCCGCCGCGCCATCGCAGGCCCGGCGGAACAGGAGGACGGCTCGCTCGGGGTCCCGATCCACGCCGGAGCCGTCACGATAGAGCCCCCCGAGGCTGACGCACCCGTCCAGGTAGCCACCGTCGCACGCCTTTCCGTACAGCACGGCGGCGCGACCCCAGTCCTGGAGTGGCCCCGTGGGCTCTACATCCGGGACCACGCTGTCCGCCTCGGCGTACATGTCGGCGAGCTCCACACACCCGACCAGGGCGCCCAGCCCGCATCCCCGGTCCATCAGTTCCACCGCGAGGGCCGAGTCCAGCGGGACCCCGCGACGCTGGGCCGACGCATCGACGTGGAGGCGGGCGAGGCGTACGCAGCCCTCTCCCTCCCCGCCGTCACACGCATCCTCGAAGAGCCGAGACGCGCGACGCCAGTCTCGTAGCACGTGGTCGCCCCGGTAGGCGCGTGAGCCGAGCTCGTTGCAGGCCGCGGAATCACCTGACGAGCACCGAGCGTCCAATTCGCGCGCACTGCGCGCCTCCGCGCTGCACGCAGCCATCAGCAGCGCGGTGGCCAGAACCGGAAGAACGCGGGGGGCACGCAGAGTAGGCTGCATCGTCGCTGTTGGGCGCCTGGCGCTTTCGGGCATGAGGGCGAGCATCATTCACGCCCCCCCTACGAGCGAGAGGGGGGCGAAAGTGTCAGAGAGGAAGAATGCCGTGCCGGAGGTGTTGCGGACGGCCCGGGGATGACGGGACCCGAGGGTGCCGTGGGGCCGGAAGGAGGGAGATGCCCGGACGGAGTGGTGGGGCCGGAGCCTACCCGAAGATGGAGCGCACCGCCTCCAGCCCGTGCACCAGCCGGTCCACTTCTTCCGTCGTGTTGTAGAAGTAGAACGACGCCCGGGCCGTTGCCGACACACCGAAACGCTTCATGACGAGCTGAGCGCAGTGGTGGCCCGCGCGCACGGCCACGCCTTCGGCGTCCAGGATCGTGGAGATGTCGTGGGGATGGGCATCACCCAGAATGAAAGACAGGACGGCCGAGCGCTCGTCCAGGGACTCGGGACCGAAGATCTCGATTCCCTTTACGGCGCCTACCCGCTCCATGGCGTAGGCCATGAGCGCGCGCTCGTGCTCGGCGATGGCGTCCATCCCCACCCGGGAGAGGAAATCCACCGCCGCTCCGAAGCCGATGGCGCCGGCGATGTTGGGGGTGCCCGCCTCGAACTTGTGGGGCACCTCCGCCCATGTGCTCATGTCGCGTTCGACGAACTGGATCATCTCGCCGCCGCCCTGATACGGCCCCATGGACTCCAGCAGGTCGCGGCGTGCCCACAGAGCACCGATCCCCGTTGGGCCGCACATCTTGTGGCCGCTGAAGGCGTAGAAGTCCACGCCCAGATCCTGCACGTCCACCGGGCTGTGCACGGCGCCCTGAGCGCCGTCCACCAGGACCAGGGCGCCCACGGCCCTGGCCGCCGCGGCGATCTCCTTCACCGGGTTGACGGTGCCCAGCGAGTTGGAGACGTGGCTCACGGCCACCATCCGGGTGCGGTCGCTCAGGAGCGAGGGCAGGTCGTCGAGGATGAGCCGGCCCTGATCGTCCAGCTCGACGTAGCGGAGCCTGGCTCCCGTCCTGCGGGCGACGAGCTGCCACGGCACCAGGTTGGAATGGTGCTCCAGCACGGTGAGGAGGATCTCGTCGCCGGGCTTGAGGCTGTCCAGCCCCCAGGAGCTCGCCACCAGGTTGATGGCTTCGGTGGTGCCCCGGGTCCACACGATCTCCCGAGGATCGGGGGCGTTGATCCAGCGGGCGACCTTGGTGCGGGCATCCTCGTAGGCCAGGGTGGCCCGGCGGGAGAGCTCGTGGATGCCGCGGTGGACGTTGGCGTTGTCCTGGAGGTAGTACTCGTCCATGACGTCCAGGACGGCGCGGGGCTTCTGGGAGGTGGCCGCATTGTCGAGGTAGACCAGGCGCTTTCCGTTCACCACCTGGTCCAGCGTCGGGAACTCCCGACGGATCGCCTCGACGTCCAGTGCGCTCATACCTCCACGTAGATCCCGTCGTCCCGGACCTGGACCGGGAACGACCTCACCGGCCGCACGGCCGGCAGCGCCTTGTTTCTCCCTGTGCACGCGTCGAAGCGTGCCCCGTGATACTCGCAGACCACGTCCCCTCCCACCAGCTCACCGTCGGAGAGCGGATAAGCTTCGTGAGAGCACTTGTCCTCCAAGGCGTAAATATCGCCATCCACGTTGGCGAGGACGAGGGGCTGGATTCCGGCAACGGCGGCCTTGAGCTGTCCCGGGGGGCAGGCATCCAGGTCGGCGACTCGGGTCCAATCAGCCATGGTCGAAGGCTCTGTGTTGGGTTGTTGGCACGTGTCCGACGGGCTCCTGGCCGAGCGGCTCCCGGAGAGGGGTGCGTGCCTCCACAGAGCCGCCAACCGGGCCGATCCGTCAGCCGTGGTGGCCCAGCTTCTCCTCGATGACCCTGGTAACCTTGCTGCCTACCCCGCCCAGGGGAAGACGCGCCAGCACCTCGCCCAGGAAGCCCAGAACCACCAGGCGTTCCGCGGCGACCAGGTCGAGCCCACGGCTCTGGAGGTAGAACCTGGCCTCTTCGTCGAGCTGGCCCACGGTGGCGCCGTGGGAGCACTTCACGTCGTCGGCCTCGATCTCCAGGTTGGGGAGCGAGTCGGCACGGGCGTGGGGCGACAGGAGGATGTTGCGGTTGGTCTGGTACGCGTCGGTCTTCTGTGCGCCCTTGTGCACCCGGATGATGCCGCGGAACACCGCCCGGCTGTGGCCGTCCAGGGCGCCCTTGTACAGGAGATCGCTCCCGGCACTGGGGGCCACGTGGTCCTGGCTGGTGTTGAAGTCGAAGTGCTGGTCGCTGTCCCCGAAGTAGAGGCCCAACATATCCGAGTTGGCGCCCGGGCCGAGGAGCCGGGCGTTCAGGTCCACCCGGGTCGTGGTGCCGCCCAGGGCCACGTTGAGAGTGTCCAGGGTGGAGTCGCGCTGCGCGAGGGTGCGCTGCACGCTCTGGTAGAACCCGCCCTTGCCCAGGCGCTGTACCGCCACGAACTGGACCTGGGCACCGTCGCCTGCGATGACTTCCACCGCCGAGGACGTGAAGGTCTGGGCCTGGAAATCCTCGGAGAGCACCTCGTCGCAGTAGGACACCTGAGCCGCCGTGTCGGCCACGATGAGCGTCCGGCTGAAGTACGCCACGCCCGACTCGGTGAACCAGCGCGTCACCCGGACCGGCGTCTCGATCTTCACGCCCCTGGGGACGTGGAGGAAGATGCCGTCGTTCCACAGCGCCGCGTTCAGGGCGGCGAACTTCCCCTCCTCGGGGGGCACCGCCTTGGTGGCCAGGTATTCCTTCACCAGGTCGGGATGGCTCTCGATGGCGTCGTGGAGCGACGCCAGGACCACGCCCTTGGCGGCCAGGCCTTCGTCGAGCTCGGTGTGGACCACGTGGCCGTCGATGAGCACGATGCGGCCGCTGGCCTCCCGGTCCAGCGCCATGGCCTCGCGCAGCCGCAGGGGCCACTGCTCGAAGTCGTCGGGCGCCGTCTCCGCGGCGCTCAGCTTCAGCGACGCCAGGTCGAGCTTCCTGCTCAGGTCCGTGTAGCGCCACTCCTCCAGCTTGGTGGTGGGCATGGGGGTGCGCTCGTATACGTCCCACGCGTGGTCACGGCGCTCCCGGAGCCACTGGGGCTCCCTGGCCGAGACCTTCCCCACCGCCGAGGCGTTGATGGCGTCCGTGATGCCTTCCATGAGGCCCGTATCGTTCATCCGACCGACCCCTCCATCTCCAGCTCAATCAGTCTGTTGAGCTCCACGGCATACTCGAGCGGCAGCTCCTTGGCGATGGGCTCGATGAAGCCCCGGACGATCATGGCCATGGCCTCGTCCTCGGGGATTCCCCGGCTCGTCAGGTAGAAGAGCTGCTCCTCGCCGATCTTCGATACCGACGCCTCATGGCCCACGTTGGCGTCGTTCTCCTCGATCTCGATGTACGGGTAGGTGTCGGTGCGCGACGTGTCGTTGATGAGCAGCGCGTCGCATTCGACGTTGGAGCGGGCGTGGTCGGCGCCCTCGTACACCTTGAGGAGGCCGCGGTACGACGAGCGGCCGTGTCCCTTGGAGATGGACTTGGAGACGATGGACGAGGTGGTCCGTGGCGCGGCGTGGATGACCTTGCCCCCCGTGTCCTGGTGCTGTCCGTCGCCGGCGTAGGCGATGGACAGGATCTCACCGTGGGCGCCCTCGCCCACCAGGTAGCAGGACGGGTACTTCATGGTGAGCTTGGAGCCCAGGTTCCCGTCCAGCCATTCCATGTGCCCGCCTGCGTGCACCAGCGCCCGCTGGGTCACCAGGTTGTACATGTTGTTCGACCAGTTCTGGATGGTCGTGTAGCGGAAGCGGGCGTTGTCCTTGATGACGATCTCGATGACGCCCGAGTGGAACGACTCGGTGGAGTACACCGGGGCGGTGCAGCCCTCGATGTAGTGGGCGTTGGCACCCTCCTCGACGATGATGAGCGTCCGCTCGAACTGCCCCATGCGCTCCTGGTTGACCCGGAAGTACGCCTGCAGCGGCGTCTCCAGGCTCACGCCCTTGGGGATGTACACGAACGAGCCCCCGGACCACACGGCCGAGTTCATGGCCGCGAACTTGTTGTCCTGGGGTGGGACGACGGTGGAGAAGTACTCCCGGAAGATGTCGGGGTGGTTCTTGAGGCCGTCCTCGATGGAGTCGAAGATGACGCCCTTCTCCTCCCACTCCTTGCGCAGGGAGTGGTACACCATCTCCGACTCGTACTGGGCGCCCACGCCGGCCAGGATCTTACGCTCGGCCTCGGGGATCCCGAGCTTCTCGAACGTGTCCTTGATCTCCTGTGGGACCTCGTCCCAGGTGCGGCCCATGCGATCCTGGGGGCGCACGTAGAAGTAGATCTCGTCCAGCGTCTCCTCGAGACCCCGGAGGTCACCGCCCCAGGTGGGCATGGGCTTGGCGTTGTAGATCTCCAGCGCCTTGAGGCGGAACTCGAGCATCCACTCGGGCTCCTCCTTGTGAGCGGAGATCTGGCGGACCACTTCCTCGCTCAAGCCCCTCTGCGTCTGGAAGACGGGCTTGCCCTCGGTGACGAAGTTGTACTTGTGCTCGTCGAGGTCCAGGTCCCTGATGACTTCGTTCTGAGGCATTGGACTTCTTCCCTCTGTTCCAGACTCAGGCGCCCGCAGCCGCGGCCCGGGCGGCCGCGGCCTTGGTTTCGTGCTCCTGCCAGCTCTTGTAGCCTTCGGCCTCCAGGGCCAGGGCGACCTCGGGACCGCCGGACTCGACGATCCTGCCCTGCACCATGACATGGACGAAGTCGGGCTTGATGTACTCCAGGAGGCGCTGGTAGTGGGTGATGAGGAGGACCGTCATGTCCGGGTTCTCCTCGGCCAGCTTGTTCACACCGTTGGCAACCACCTTGAGGGCGTCGATGTCCAGGCCCGAGTCGGTCTCGTCCATGAGGGCGAGCGTCGGCTTGAGCATGGCCATCTGCAGGATCTCGTTCCGCTTCTTCTCACCACCCGAGAAGCCGGCGTTCACGTGCCGCTCGGCGAAGGACGGATCCATCTCCAGCAGCTCCATCCGCTCCATGAGCATGTCCTGGAAATCGAAGAGGTCCAGCTCCTCGTCCTCCGGAAGGCGGCTCTGGACGGCGGTGCGCAAGAAGTTGGCAATGGACACGCCGGGGATCTCCACCGGGTACTGGAAGGCCAGGAAGATCCCGGCCCGGGAGCGCTCGTCGGGCTCCAGCTCCAGAACGTCCTCGCCCTGGAAGACCACCGATCCCGCCGTGACCTCGTAGCTGGGGTGCCCGGCCAGGGCCTTGGCCAGCGTGCTCTTCCCGGACCCGTTGGGGCCCATGATGGCATGGATCTCGCCCTTGCCGAGCTCGAGATCCACTCCACGGAGAATCTCCAGGTCTTCCTCGGCCACCTTGGCGTGGAGGCCGCTGATCTTCAGAATGGGAGCGTCGCTCATCGGGTCTCTCGGTGGGTGATCGGGGGCGGACCCCATTTATCAAGAATGATTCTCGGTTTCAAACCTAGGCCACGTCACGGCAGGAATCAAGTGGACCGAGCACGGCGATTCAAGGGAGAAAACGTCCCCGGCACGAGCCCTGCCGCGGGTTCGAGGCGTACCCCCCAACCCGACCTCGGGTCCCTGGGGGACGCCGTCTGGTTGGGGCTGGGGGGGGGCGGCCTCAAAGGTCTGGCCCACATCGGGGCGTGGAGAGCCCTCGAGGAGGCCGGGGTCCGGGTGCGGGGCATCGTGGGGACCAGCATCGGTGCCCTGGTGGGTGCGCTCATCGCCTCGGGGTCGAGATGGAAAGAGATGAGGGATCTCGCCCGTGAGCTGCGGCGTGTGGACATCGTCCGGATCAACCGGCGGGCCGTGCTCTTCAACGGGATCCGGCAGTTGAGCATCTTCCGCGGGGATGCCCTCCGGGAGTACTACGAGCGGATCCTCCCCGCAGCCGGATGGGAGGCCCTCGACCTTCCGCTCCTGCTCAATGCCGTGGACCTGGCCACGGGGACGACCGAGTGGTTCGGCACCGGCGCGCGCACCGACGTCTCTCTGGTGGATGCGGTGTACGCTTCCTCTGCGCTCCCGGTGTTCTATCCCCCGGCCGAGATCGATGGGCGGTCGTTCGTGGACGGGGGGACCGAGCACCCCCTGGGGCTGGTCCGGGCCGCCGAAGAGGGGGCCAGCGGCATCATCGGTGTGGACGTGGGCGCGGGGCAGGACGGCTCCAGTGAGGAGATCCTGGCGCAGGGCATGCTCGGCGTGCACGCTCGCATCTTCTCCATCATGACGTACCGGAGGAGAAGAGACCTGGTCGGGCACTGGGAGGGCCCGCCTCTCCTCTACGTGCGGCCGGAACTGGACGGCTACGGGACCTTCGACTTCGAGCATGTGGAGTACTTCGTGGAGGCTGGATACCGGGCCATGTCCGTGGCGTTGGGGCGGAGCGATGGAAAGCGCGCCGACGCGAGTCCGTAGGAGATGGAGCCGGACGCTGGGTCACCGGACGCTGGATCAAAGGATGCGCGCATGAGAGGACGCTGGAGGAAGCTCGCCCTCACGGGTCTGGCCACTCTGGCCGTGGGGATCGCCGTCGCCTGCGGCGACCAGGGACCCCACTCGGGGCCGGGCACGTTGACGGCGACGGTGGTGTCGCCCAACGGCACCGAGGGGTCGGCGGTGCTCTCCCTCTTCGGAGAGGGGATCGGAGAGGTGCGTGCCCTGGACGGCGCGGTCTTCAGCGAGCGACGCGGAGACTCGGTGCGGGTCGTGGTCCTCGCCGACACCCCCGGTTCCCTCCGCTTCCTCGTGGCCGTGGACGACACCACCCGCCCGGTGACGGCTTCCTTCATCCAGGTGGCCGACGGAGAGGATCAGCTCCGTACCTCCCTCGGCGGCTACACCGTGGAGTTCCGGCCGTGAGGGGGGCGCTGCGCTCGATCTTCGCCGTGGCCTCGGCCCTGATGGCGAGCGTGTGCGGAGTGGCGGACGCCGCCGCCCAGGTGGCCCAGCCCGCACCGGGGCGTGGCGTGCAGGTGCCGCAGGCCTATTACGAGCGCATCGCCACCGACCCCCGGGCGTTCACCCTCCCTTCCGGGCTCTTCACGACCGGGCCCGAAGGTGCGCCCCAGCCCGCCGTGCAGCTCGGTGCCAAGAAGATGGTGGTGATCCCGGCACTCTTCTCCGATTCCCCGGACCCCCAGTTCTCCGCCACCGACATCCAGCAGATCCTCTTCGACGGACCGGCGCCGCGGGGGACCCTGACCCAGGCCTACGAGGAGTTCTCCCGGGGCAAGTTCACCGTGAGCGGCGACGTCCACCCCTGGGTGCGCACTTCCCTGACCCTCTCCGAGGTGGTGGGAAGCGAGTCGGGGCTGGGCTCGGACGCCCGGGTCGGCGAATACCTGGTCGAGGCGCTTCAGCTGGTGGACGGGGACGTGGACTTCGGCGCCTACGACAACGACGGGCCCGACGGGATTCCCAACTCCGGGGACGACGACGGCTACGTGGACGCCATCGCCTTCGAGTTCATCGAGGTGGCGGGCTCGTGCGGAGGACCGGGGATCTGGCCCCACCTCTGGGGCATCGCTCCACAGAACGGCGGCCAGCCCTACTACACCGACGACCTGCGGCCCGACGGGACGCCGGTCAAAGTGAATCCGTATATCGTCCAGAGCGCCGTGGACTGTTCCGGTGGGAACATCCAGGATGCCGCCACCATCGCCCACGAGTTCGGCCACGTGCTGGGGCTGCCGGACTACTACCACCCCACCCTCGGCGGGGACGCCTACGGTCGGCGCTGGGTCCTTGGATGCTGGGAGCTCATGGCCGCAGGATCCTGGGGATGCGGCGTCCACGGGACCACCCGGGGACCCTTCGGTCCGACCCACCTGAGCGCCCGCTCCAAGAACTCGCTGGGGTGGCTGGACTACGTGACCGTGCCCCGGGTGCGCGACGAGGAGATCGTCCTGGACCCGGTGCAGCAGTCCGGTCAGGCGCTGCGCATCCCCCTGGACGACGCGGGCAACGAGTTCCTCCTGGTGGAGTACCGGTCGCGCACGGGGTTCGACCGGGATCTTCCCGCCGACGGGGTGCTCGTCTATCACCAGGACTTCAACGGTTCGCTGCGTCCCACACCGGGCTCGGGGGAGCCGTACTTCCTGTCGGTCCTCGAACAGGACGACAATGACGGGCTCGTGCGCGACACCTACGAGGGAGGCAACCGCGGCGAGGCCGGAGACGCGTGGGGCGTGGACGGCGTGGAGGACAAGCTCAACGGCGAGACCTCGCCCAGCACGCGGCTGGACGATGGTACGGCCTCGTCGGTGACCTTCCATTCCATCGTGGTGAAGGACGGCAAGGCCTACCTGCGCGTCTCCACCGCGCCCACCCCCGAGATCGTGGCGCCGACCGAGCCCCTGACGGTCACCGAGGTGGTCAGCTTCGAGGAGCGGCTCAGGATCGCCGGCGGCTACATGCCCTACACCGTCACCGGTAGCGTGCCCGATGGTGTCCTCATGGAAGCTCAGGGCGACGAGGTGGTGTTGTCCGGGTCGGTGACCGGA
>JASFRY010000056.1:0-12836 GCA_050114675.1 Gemmatimonadota bacterium
CCCGCGGGGCGGGAACGGGGAGGATCAGCCCGTCCGGGGTCCGCCCCCCTCCCCTTGCGCTATCCCCGGAACGCCGCAACGTTCTTGTTGTAGAATGGCAAGGTATTGTCACCCGACAACAAGACCGGCGATCCGGACCATGGCCAAAGCCAAAGCCGACCTGCTCCAGGGCACCCTCGACCTCCTGATCCTGAAGGCCCTCACACTGGGCGCCCTGCACGGGTGGGGCATCTCCAAGCGGATCCGGCAGATGTCCCGGGACGTGCTGGAGGTGAGCCAGGGGTCGCTCTATCCTGCGCTCCACCGCCTCGAGGACAAGGGCCTCATCGCCGCCGAGTGGGGCATCTCCGACGAGGGGCGCCGGGCCAAGTTCTACACGCTGACCCGGGAGGGCCGCGCCCACTTCGTCGAGGAGCGCGAGAGCTGGAGCGTCTTCGCGTCGGCCATGAAGCATGTGCTCCAGGCGGGATGAAGCAGGGGCGATGACGATGCGGGGAGGATGCGAGGCATGACGTGGTGGACCCGTTGGGCGCGCCGGCTGCGCTTCCTCGTCCACAAGGACGAGGTCGAGCACGAGCTGGATGAGGAGGTGCGCCTCCATGTGGAAATGGAGGCCGAGGATCTGATTCGAGAGGGGATAGACCCGCGGCGGGCCCACCGCGAGGCGCTTCGCCGCTTCGGAGGTGTGGAGCGCACCAAGGAGCGGGTCCGGGACGAACGGGGAGGAAGAATGCTCGAAGACCTGATTCAGGACATCCGCTACGGCCTCCGCGGCCTTCGCAAGAGCCCCGGCTTCACCGCCAGCGCCCTCCTGGTCCTGGCCCTGGGCATCGGGTCGGCCACGGCGCTCTTCGGCGTGGTCCACGCCGTCCTTCTGGAGCCCCTTCCCTATCCGCGATCCGGCGAGCTGGTCCGGGTCTGGCCGGCGTCCCCGAGCCGAGGCATCGACCACGCCGGTCTCTCGTATCCCGAGTTCCAGGATTGGCGGGCCCGGTCGAAGACGCTGTCCGGCCTCGCCGTGTACTCGGGCCTCCCGGCCCCCTACCCCTACACGGACGGCGACGCACCCACCGAGCTGGCCACTTCCTGGGTGGCGGGCGACTTCTTCCAGCTCCTGGGCGTGGCCCCGGAGCTGGGCCGCGCGCTGGGCCCCGACGACGATGATGCCGGGACGCTCCCGGTGGTGATCTCCCACGGCCTCTGGCAGCGGGTCTTCGGGGGCGATCCGTCGGTGGTGGGCCGCACCATGACGCTGGACTACCGCCCCTTCCAGGTGGTCGGCGTCATGCCGGCGGGGTTCAACTTCCCCGGGGATGGCGACGCGGTGGACGTCTGGGTGCCCCTCTCGGTGATCCCCGAAGACGATATCCCCATCCACCAGCGTGGCGTCCGCTTCCTCCAGGGCGTGGCCCGATTGGCACCGGGCGCCACGGTGTCCACCGCCCGCCAGGAGCTCTCCAGCATCGCGCGGGCCCTGGAAGACCAGTATCCCGACACCAACGCCGGCGTCAGCGCCGCCACCGTGACGTCCCTCAAGGCGTTCATGGTGGGCGACGTGCGCACCGCCCTCTGGGTGGTGCTGGGATCGGTGGGCTTCATTCTGCTGCTGGCCAGCGCCAACGTGGCCAACCTGCTGCTGGCCCGGGGCACCGCTCGAGCCCGTGAGGTCGCGCTTCGCATGAGTCTGGGTGCCTCTTCGGGCCGGGTCACGCGCCAGCTCCTCACCGAGAGCCTGGTGTTGGGCCTGGGCGGAGGCGCACTGGGCGTCGCCCTGGCATGGGGCGCGTCACGGCTCCTGGTCACGGGTAGCGCCGGCTTGCTTCCCCGCGCC
The DNA here is from genome assembly GCA_050114675.1 of Gemmatimonadota bacterium. GTDB lineage: Bacteria > Gemmatimonadota > Gemmatimonadetes > Longimicrobiales > Gaopeijiaceae > SZUA-318. The sequence continues at coordinate 1,832 of JASFRY010000056.1, forward strand.
ACCAACATCGGGCTCGATGGGACGGTGCTGGGCGTCTCCCTGCTCGTGACCCTGGCGGCCACGGCCTTGGCGAGCATCCTCCCCGCCCTCCGCGTCACCGACGTCTCACCGGCAGGAGAGCTCCGGGAGGGGGGACGGGGGGTGGGAGGTAGCGCGGGCGGGGTGCGTCTACGCCGCGGACTGGTGGCCGCCGAGGTTGCCCTCGCCGTGGTGCTCCTCATCGGCGCGGGGCTCCTCATCCGCAGCCTGGGCGCCCTGGGCCGCGTGGACGCGGGGTTCCGTACCGAAAACCGGGTGGCCATGACCCTGACCATCTCGGACCAGAAGCACCCGGAACGTGGCGATTGGCTCGCCATGTACCATCAGATCCTGGAGCGTCTCCAAGCGCTCCCCGGCGTGGAGGATGCCGGAGCCATCCGCTACCTCCCCTTCCGGGGGACCGGCGAGGCGTGGCCGGTCCAGGTGCCGGGCCTATACGAGCCCGCGCCGGAGGACCAGCTGTATTCCCAGATGTTCCAGGTATCGCCAAGGCTATTCGACGCCCTGGGCGTGCGGCTGCTCCGGGGCCGCACCGTCCTCCCCACGGACGGCAGCGACGATCCCAAGGTGGCCGTGGTGAACGAGGCGTTCCAGAAGGACTATTTCCAGGGGCAGGACCCGGTGGGACGCCGCTTCAAGCTCCGGGGCTACGACGTCGAGGTGGAGGTCGTGGGCGTGGTGGCCAACGTGCACCATCGGGGTCTGGACGAACCCGCCCACCCCAGCATCTACATGAACAACGACCAGGTGCCACGGATCCAGATGTCCTACGTGGTGCACACCGCCGGGAATGGCCTGGCGCTGGCCGGTGAGATGCGGCGGGTCGTGCGGGAAGTGGACCCGGAGCAGACCATCAGTGAGATCCTGCCCCTGGGCGACCTCACCTCCCAGGCCCTGGCACGGCCGCGCTTCTTCACCTTCATCCTGGTGGGCTTCGCCGCGCTGGCGCTGGTCCTCGCGGCGCTGGGTGTGTACGGCGTGCTCGCCTATGTGGTGCGGAGCAGGGCGCGCGAGATGGGCCTGCGTCTGGCCCTCGGGGCCTCCGCAGGTCGAGTCGTGCGCCAGGTTCTGGCTCAGGGGATGGTCCCGGTGGCGGCAGGGCTCATCGTGGGGATCTTCGGCGCCGCCGGGCTGTCACGCTTCCTGGCGAGCCTCCTCTTCGGCGTCGAGCCCCTGGACGGAGTCACCTACGTGGGGGTCGCCCTCACCCTGGGCGCCGTCGCGCTGGCCGCCTGCCTGGTCCCGGCCCTGTCGGCCACGCGGGTGGATCCCATGGAGAGCCTCCGCGCCGAGTGAGGCGGCCACCCGGGGCGGCGGCCGGCCTCCCGCACGAGCGGCGGGAGGCCGACGCGTCTTCCACCGACGCCTACGGCTTCTCGTGCCCTTCCGGATCGTGACGGTCGCTGCCCTTGCCGGCCACGAACACCAGAACGGTGAAGCCGATGGTGAGCAGAAGGGCGAAGAGAGCAACCGGATCGTGGATGATGCCTTCGATCTGGGTCATGTCGTTTTCCTCCCTCCCCGTGGGGAGTATGCACGCGTTGCGGAGCCCGGCCACGCGGGGCGCGTGACCGGCGGATCTCGGGAGGCACGCGGACGAGAGCCCGCGGGCCGGATCAGGCGTGCTGGGGAGGTGCCGTGGGGGGATGGCCGGGAAGATCCAGCAGGTAGAGCGACGAGCTGCCGGAGTGCTCCGTCTCGGGACCACTCGGCGGGCCGGAAAGCCAGGCCATCACGGGCGCACGGTCCAAGGTGTTCGGAACCGTGGAACCCTCGCGCTCCATCTCCGGCTCGACGCCCTCGTTTCCCCGCGTAGCGGGTAGCGCGATCCGGCTCGGCTGCTCCCTGCCCCCGCCCAGCGTGTGCCCCGTCGGCAGAGCGGAGCACATGCTCTGGGCGTCCTTGCTCCAGGATGCACCCGGGACACCGGTACCGGTGTACACTCCGGGGCCGGCCCCGAGGAGGGCCGCCAGCGCCAGAGCGAGAACGGAGGAAAGGACTCGTTGCATCATCACGACCGGGAATCTACGCGCCACGCTCCCGGAAAGGGAACCGATCCGTCGTCCGGGCGGAGTCCGGCGCCTTGCGGTCCGGCTCCCTCCCCGGTAGACCAGGGCATGCGTCCCGTCCGCTCGTCCTTCGCTTCCCTGGGCGCCGCGCTGCTTCTGGTCTTCACGGCCTTCTCCTACCCCCTGACGGCCCAGACGCTCCCCGAGGTCACCGCAACGCCGGACCAGGCCGCCACCCTCTTCCTCCGGTCGATCCGGTCGATCCGCTGGAGCGCGGCGGCCCAGTTCATGGCGCCCGCCACCCTGGAGCGCTTCCACGACGTGGTGACCATGATCACCGAGACGGACACCACCGGACAGATCCGCCGCGACCTCCTCGACGCCGACGCGCGAGGATACGCCGCGCTCACGCCGGCCGAGGTGTTCGACCGCGCCGTGGGCACCATGATCGACGGCATGCCGGGCCTCATGCACGCATTCTACGACCACGACGACGAGGTCATCGGCCACGTGGCCAAGGGCGCCGACACCGCCTTCGTGGTCTACCGCACCGTGGAGCGGCTCAGCGGCGCCGTTCCTCAGGTGAAGGTCATGGAGATGGGCCGCACGCCCCGGGGATGGCGGGTGGTTTGGAGCGACGAGTTGGAGGTCCTGGAGGCCGCGCTTCGCGGGATCCCCCGCACGCGGCGACCGCCGGCGCCCCTTACGCGACTGGAGGCGCCGGCGGAGCCTCCAGCTACATCCCCCCTGCGCTCACCGGAGGCACCGCCTCCATGAGGAGCTCGAGCCCCTGACGCAGGGCGCGCCCGCCGGCGCGCGATCCCTTGTACTTGCCCAGACGCACCACCGCCAGCCCATGGCTGGGGATCATGATGGTGTACTGGCCACCCGCCCCGGCGAAGTAGGTCGCCTCCTTCGGCACAGGGAACGAGCCGGTCCCGTTGATCCACTGGAATGCGCCCCCGTAGATGGGCCGCCCGTCGGCCACCCACGCCGGAGCCAGCGTTCGGGCATACTCGGCGTACCCCTCGGGAAGGATGCGCTCGCCGTTCCACACGCCGTCCTGGAGCCAGAGATTGGCCAGGCGGATCCAGTCCCTCGCCGGGAGGAACTCGTAGCCCTGCGTCAGGAAGTCGCCGTAGGGGTCCGTCTCCATGACGGCGCCACGGATGCCGATCTTGTCGAACAGGTTTCGCTGCGGGAAGGCGTGGTAGTCCTCGTGGAGCGTGTTCTCCACGCCCAGTCGGATGAGGTAGTTCGTGAGGACCGGGTCGGTGTTGCGGTACCGGCCGATGGTGTTGGGCGGCCACTCCGGGGGACGCGTCGCGGCGTAGTGGTAGGAGTTCACCGTCCCGGTGTAGAGGTACAGGTGATCCGGGTAGCCCAGCGACGGATCGAAGTCGGGGTCCTGGGGCGCCCGAATCCGGATCCCAGAGGACATGCGCATGATGTCGCCGATGCGGATCTTCTGCCGCGGGTCGTTCTCCTGCTCGTACCACTCGGGCACCGGCGCCGGCTGCCAAAGCTCGTACACGCCCTTCTGGATGAGCACCCCCATGAGGCTGCCGGTCAGGCTCTTCCCCATGGACCAGCTTTCCAGGGGCGTGTGGATGTCGATGCCCTCGCCGTAGCGCTCGCCGATGATGCGGCCCTTGTACGTCACCACGAACGCCTCGGTCATGGCCTCGGGCGGACCAAAGGCGCTGTCCACGGCCTGGGCCACCTTGTCCATGTCCAGCTCGGCGGGATACGGATCATCAGAGAGCACGTCGCCCATGGGCCACGGCGTGGTCGCCGCAGGGGGCAGGTGGGGCTCCACCCATTCGGGCGTGAAGAAGACCGAGTCCTCACCGATGGGCCGCGTCACGCACCCCTGGCTCTTGTACCGCTTCGCCACGCGCACCACGCCGGACGGGAGCGTGAGACGCACCTCCTGACGGTCATAGTCCACCACCGTGTCGGTCACCACCGCCCGCTCCTCGTACGGGCTGGTGAAGTAGCCCACGTTCTCGGCGGCGTCGGCCGGATCGAGGCCCGTGAGGAACACCGCCGAGCACAGGATCTTGGCGAACCCCGACGTGTGGTGGTTGATGGCCTCGCCCGGCGGCGGCACGTACTCCGTCGGGAGCTCGAAGGAGTCGGCCCGGGCCAGGAGGTGGGCCAGGGCGGGGTCCTGGGACGCCTGGGACCCGTCCTCGCCCGACGCGCACGCGCCGGCCAGGAGGAGGGAGGCCACCAGGAGGGAGTGGAGAGGGGAAGGGCGCATGGCGAGGCTCCTGTGCTGAGTTGGGAGGCGCAACATACGCCCCGACCGGCACCGTGGCGACCCGCCCTCCGGAGCATCCCGGGGATCTCCGCCCATTACATGACACAGGCACATATTTTACTTGCCTAAAGCAATCATCGGCCGTACCGTGGAGGCGCCGCGCCCCGCTGCGCTTGCTGCCCCTTCCTCCCGGATCCCGGTATGGACGACCCGGCCACCCTCCAGCGCATCGAAGCCGTGCGGCGGTTCAACCGCTTCTACACGCGCCAGATCGGCCTCCTGGAAGAGAGCCTTCTACGGAGCCCCTACTCCCTCACCGAGGCCCGGGTGATCTACGAGCTGGCCCACCAGGAGGAGCTCACCGCAAGCGATCTGGCGGAGGAGCTGGCCCTGGACCCGGGATACCTGAGCCGAGTCCTGCGGGGACTCCACAAGCGGGACGTGCTGGCCAAGCGAACCTCTCCCCGGGACCGGCGCCGCTCCCTCCTCTCCCTCACGGAGCAGGGTCAGGAGGCCTTCGCCCGGCTCAACGCAGCTTCGCGGAGGGAGTTGGGCAGCATGATCGGAGACCTCGCTACGGCGGAGCAGGACCGCCTCGTCCATGCCATGGGCACCATCCAGGATCTCCTGGGTGCGACGCCCGAACACCGGGTGCCCTACATCCTCCGGTTCCACCAGAGCGGTGACGTGGGGTGGATCGTCCAACGCCACGGCGTGCTGTACAACGCCGAATACGGATGGAACGACGAGTTCGAAGCCCTGGTGGCCGAGATCATGGCCCATCTCGTCCGCCACTTCGACCCACGCCGCGAACGGCTGTGGATCGCCGAGAGGGACGGAGAGAACGTGGGCTCGGTGGCCCTGGAGCGGCACCCCGAGCGGGAGGGCGTGGCGAAGCTGCGCATCCTCCTGGTGGAACCCCGGGCCCGGGGGCTGGGCATCGGCAAGCGCCTCGTCCACGAGTGCAGCCGCTTCGCCAGGCAGGCGGGCTACCACACCATCACCCTGTGGACCATGAACGTCCTGTCCGCGGCCCGGAGCATCTACCAGCGCGAGGGCTACCGGCTGGTGTCCCAGGAGCCCTACGTCGGCTTCGGCAAAGACGACCTGGTGAGCGAGCAGTGGGAGCTGGCCCTGTGAGCGCGCAGGCGAAGGGCTGCGCCGGCTCGCCGGCGGCAAGCGGGGCACCCGGCTCCGTGCTGGGTCTCTCCGGCCTCGAGGGCGCGCTGGACGACCCGTCCACCCCACCCGACACCACCTGGCGTCCCGTCCTGGTCCGGGCGGCCCCCGGAGAGGGGGCGGCCCTCCACGCCCTTTGCACCCCGCGCCACATCACCGTGGTGGACCCCATCCAACGCCAGCTCGACGACCTGGCGTCGGTCCGCCTTCCCGGAGGCTCGGAAGACGAGCGCGCCGACTTTTTGGCGGACGTGGTCCGCCGTGCCGGCGGGCTCGACGCCTTCGGCCTGTGGGTGTACGTGCCGTGGGAGCGCCGCATCACCCACCTCCTGGGCCCCGACGACTACTTCGAGGTCGTCACCAACCGCAACCGGGACAAGCTGACCCTCCAGGAACAGGCCACCCTCCGCACCCGGCGCGTGGGCGTGGTGGGTCTGTCCGTGGGGGGCGAAGCCGCCGTGACCCTCGCCCAGGAGCATCTCTGCGGAGAGATGGCCCTGGCCGACTTCGACGCGTTGGATCTCTCCAACCTGAACCGCCTGGGCGCAGGTTTCGACGACCTGGGCCGCAACAAGGCCGTCATCATCGCCCGGCGCATCGCCAAGCTGGATCCCTACCTGAAGCTCACCGTCCTTCCCGAGGGCGTCACGGAGGCCAACGTCGACGCATTCCTGGAGGGGCTCGACCTGCTGGTGGAGGAGTGCGACGGACTGGCCATGAAGCACGCCATCCGGGTGAAGGCCCGGGAGCGCGGCCTCAACATCGTCTTCGCAGGAGACGAGCGCGGCTTCCTCAGCGTGGAGCCCCACGGCCTGCGGCCCGATCTGCCCCCGGTCCATGGACGTGTCACCGCAGCCCAGCGCCCCCGCGAGTCCTACGCCGACGCCCGGGAGTTCTGGAAGGAGCTCACGGTGTGGCTGGGAGGCTGGGAGGAGATCTCCGAGAGGTCCAGGGCGTCACTCCTGCAGATCGGCACGACGCTGTGCGGCTATCCCCAGCTCGCCAGCGAGGCACGCTACGCCGCCGGCCAGCTCGGGCACGTGGCGCGCCGCCTCCTCCTGGGGGAGCGCCTGGCGCCCTTCGTGGGCCACGTGGACCTGGACGAGATCCTCCCCTCGGACGACGCCTGAGGGCGCGGTCACGGAGCGGGGCGGGACCCCCGGTGGGGCCGCGTCGACCCGGGGCAGCAGAGCACCCTTGGCTCGGGAGCGGGCCAGGCCCTATCATGCCGGGCCATCGCTGGTCCGGCCCTCGTCCGACATTCCGGAGCGCAACATGATCTCGAGACGTCACTTCCTGGGAGCCTCCACCCTGGCCGCCACGGGCGCGGCCCTGGATCCGACCCACACCCTGGCCGAGCCACGGCCCCAGGACCTGCCGCCCTCCATCGCGCGCCTCTCGTCGTGGGCGGACCGGGCGCGGCCCATCACCACCGCCGAGCGGGCCGCACGGGTGGAGAAGGCGAAGCGCCTCATGCAGGAGAACGGCCTGGACGCCCTCATGCTCACCGGCGGGACGTCCATGGTCTACTTCACCGCCATCCGCTGGGGCGGAGGCGAGCGGCTCTTCACCGTGGTGATCCCGGTCCGCGGCGACGCCTTCGTGGTATGTCCGGCGTTCGAGGAGGATCGGGCTCGGGAGCAGCTGGCCCTCGGCCCCCTCGGGGGCGCCGAGGTCCTCACGTGGCAGGAGCACGAGAGTCCCTACCAGCGCGTCGCCCAGGGGCTCAAGTCCCGGGGCATCGCCTCGGGCAGCATCGGTGCAGAGGAGACGGTCCAGTTCCGATTCAGCGACGGCGTGGCCCAGGCCGCCCCCGCCCTGGAGGTGGTGAGCGGCACCCCGGTCACGGCGGGCTGCCGCGGCGTGAAGGACGCGCACGAGATCGAGCTCATGACCCTGGCCAACGAGGCGACCCTCACGGCCTACAAGGCGGCCTACCTGGCCATGGACGAGGGGATGACCCAGAACGACTTCGGACGCCTGGTGAGCCTGGCGCACGAGCGCCTGGGCTTCCAGGGCGGCTGCAGCGTCCAGACCGGCGAATACTCGGCGCTCCCCCACGGCTCCATCACGCCGCAGGTGATCCGCGAGGGCACCATCATCCTCATCGACGGCGGCTGCAGCGTGGAGGGGTACCGCTCGGACATCAGCCGCACCTTCGTCCTGGGCGCGCCCACCGACAAGATGAAGAAGGTCTTCGACATCGAGCACCGGGCCCAGACGACGGCATGGAAGACGGCGGCACCGGGCGTGCCGGCGGAGAAGGTGGATGCGGCCGCCCGCAAGATCATCGAAGACGCGGGCTACGGGCCGGGGTACGCGTACTTCACCCACCGCGTGGGCCACGGCATCGGGATGGACGGCCACGAGTGGCCGTACCTGGTGAAGGGCAACACGGCACCGCTGGTCGTGGGCAACTGCTTCAGCGACGAGCCGGGCATCTACATCCGCGGCGAGTTCGGCGTGCGCCTGGAGGACGACATGCACATCACCCCGGACGGGGCCGCGCTCTTCACTCCCCAGAGCCCCTCGCTGGAGGATCCGTTCGGGAACTGGGCGCACTGACGAGGTTCGACCGCATCACCGCCGGGCGGACGAGGGCCATGCCGGAGCGCATGGCCTCCGCCCGGCACGTCGAGATGACGAAGCCCGGACTCAGGCCGGGACGCCCATCCGCTCCTCCAGCCATGCGTCCAGGGTCGTCGTGGGCGGCCCCACCATGTCGTTCGTCTCGGACGGATCCCCACCCTCGCCCACCTTCACGAAGTAGGCCATGAGGCGGGCGCCGGCGCGCAGTTGGGCGTTGCGCGTCACGGTACCCATGAGCCGCGCCAGCCACAGCGGCATGACCTTGATGGGCGGCGCGTCGGGGTGGACCGTGGCGCAGTAGCGTTCGAGCGCCTCACGAAGGGTCAGGGCCTCGGGCCCGTGGATGGTGAGCCGCTTGCGCGCGGCCGCGGGCCGCTGGTATGCCGCGGACACCATGCGTCCCATGTCGTCTCCGGCGAACCAGTGCCAGCGGTGGGGGATCTCACCGAGAAGGAAGGGCTCCCCTCCCCGGGCGAACCGGGGAAGCTGCTCGAAGGGCCAGCTCGGACGGAAGATGGTCCACGGCACGCCGCTCTCCTCCACGGCCCGCTCGGCGGCCAGCTTCTCGTCGATCATGGGGAACCAGCGGTGGTCCTCGGAGACGGTGGTGCCCGACACGTAGCCGAGCCGCTCGGCACCCACGTCCGCCGCCACCCGGGCGGCGATCTCGGTGGTGATGCGGTCCACGGGAGGACCTACGGAAACGTGGAGGAGGCCACACCCCATCGCGGCTTCCCGCACGGCGAGGGGGTCGGCGGCGTCTCCGCCGGCGACCTCGATCCGTTCGGCGACGTCGGCGAGCTTGGACCGAGCGGCCCGTGGATCGCGGGCCAGGACGCGCACGGCAAAGCCGTCGGCGACCAGCCGGCGTACCACCGGCGCCCCGAGCATGCCGGTTCCACCCAGCACGAGGGCTTTCTTCATCGGGGTCTCCAGGCAACGGTTTCGTCGCCTCCACCCGCCATGAAGGACGAGGGCCAGCCTTCCTACAGAATCAAGGTGGGCCCTCCGGCGCAACGGTCCCGCCGCCGCGGGTGGCGTCGGCCAGGGCCGTCCGGAACGCCTCCAGGGCCGGCTCCGGCACGCCGCAACGGTACCGCACCTCGGCGCCGTACTCCTCGTCGTCCACGGTGACGTCCATCTCCGCCACCAGACGCTGGAGCGCATCCACGTCGGCGTACCCCACGGTCACGTCCACCCACACACGCTCCACCTTCTCCTCGGTGGGGAGGGACGCCAGCGCCAGCTTCACGCCACCCGAATACGCCCTGCTCAGCCCACCGGTGCCCAGCTTCACGCCACCGAAGTAGCGGGTGCACACGGCCACGATCTCACCCACACCTCCGTGGAGGAGGGTGGTGAGCATGGGCTTGCCGGCGGTGCCGTGGGGCTCGCCGTCGTCGCTCATGCCGATGTGGGTGGTGCTCCCCGGCGGGCCGGCCACGAAGGCCCAGCAGTTGTGCGTGGCGTCGGGGAACTCCTCACGGATCCGGTCGACGAAGGCATGGGCCGCGTCGGCGTCGGGTGCGTGGGCCAGCGTGGTGATGAACCGGCTTCGCTGGATGGCCTCCTCCACCCGGTGGATCCGTGCCGGGATGGGGTAGCGCGACGCGTCGCTCACGGTCCCACGGCCCCGGACACCCCAGTCTCCGGAACGCCCCTCGGCACTATCGTGCCGCCATCCGGTCCAGGAACTCCCGCTCGGCTGCGGTCAGGCTCCCGGTCCCCCGCTCGCCGACCTTGATCAGGAGACGCTCCACCTCTTCGCGGTTGATCTCGTGGAGTCCCTCCGTGGAGATCCCCTTCCACCGGGCCACGGCCACGCGATCCGGGGCCTTGGCCGTGGACTGCCGGGGGGCCATGGCCTGTTGGAAGGCACGCCGGGGGGCCCCTCTCCGCCACTCCACGATCTTCAGGAAGACGAAGCCCACCACGATCCCGCCCAGGTGGGCGAAGTGGGCCGTATTGGACTGGGTGTTGCTCATCCCGGCCCACAGGGTGAATCCCACCAGCACGATGGCCAGGATCCACGCTTCCACCGGAATGAGGAAGTAGAGGTAGATCCTCTCGCGCGGCCAGTACATGGTGAAGCCGATGAGCACGCCGTACACCGCCGCCGAAGCGCCGATCACCGGATACTGCCGGGCGAAGAGAAAGCTCCCCAGCGCCCCGCCGATGCCCGACAGGAAGTACAGCCACAGGAACAGCTTCCCGCCGAGGCGTTCCTCGAGCCGCGGCCCGAAGAAGAAGAGCACCAGCATGTTGAAGGTGATGTGCATGATGCCCGCGTGGAGGAACATGTACGTCACCACGGTCCACGGCCGGTACAGCACCCACGGCGGATACAGCATCAGGGCCTGGGAGAGCGCCGGATCCAACCTGGTGAGGAGGAACATCACCACGTTGGCGATGAGAAGTCGCTTAACCCACGGAGTCATCGGCATCATGATGACGCGACTACCCCCGGCGCACGTCCATCGGTCCCCTCCCGCGCCCGCCCGTCCGGATCGTCACGATCCCGGGTTCAGGAGGAGGAAGGTCACATCGTCGCTGCCCACCGTCTTCAGCCAGCTGATGAGCTCGCCCAACGCCTCCTTCGGCGCCGTGCCCTCGTGACCCGTCACCGTGCGCTCCAGTCGCACGTGCCGGCCCTCCTGGGCGTAGGTGGAGGTGTAGGTCCCGAACCTGCTCTCGGCGTGCACGTCGGGAGGCAGCTCGGCGGTCCATCCGTCGGGCAGGGTGAGGTCGATGTGCGTGGCGTTGGTCATGGGTCCCACCACCGCGGCCACGTCGATGGGATAGCGCCGGGTGCCCCGCTCCCGCTCCAGAGCCGCCAGCAGCGTGGGACTCCCCAGCGTGGAAAGCGGAACCGAAAGGACGTACCGGGTGCCGCTCCGCTTCGCGGCCCGCTCGGCCTTCACCC
>JASFRY010000057.1:0-12834 GCA_050114675.1 Gemmatimonadota bacterium
CGCCGTTTCCGCCGTGCCAACCATGAGGCGCACGCCGCCCAGGTCGAAGAACGCCATTCCCGGAACCTCGAAGAGGAGTGGCACGCCCAGGGTGTCCCGATAGAAGTCCGTGGCCCGGGCGAGATCGCGGGCGTTCATGGAGATCTGTCCAAGTCGGGTGAGGCCGAAATCGCTGCTCATGGGAGGGTGCTCCGTGTCGGTCGGAATTGCCGATGGGAAGAGGACCGTCTACTATTTACTTAGCATAACTAAATAAGCGTGAAGGCCGACGCAATGACGAATGGACGGAAGGGCGGGTCGGAGCAGCTCTCTCCTGCCGGTACGGAGGAGATCGCCGACCGGCTCCACAGCACTGCGATCCACCTCCTTCGGCGGCTCCGCACGGAGGACGACGCCACCGGGCTCACGGCACCGCGCCTGTCCGCGCTGTCCGTCATCGTGTTCGGCGGGCCCATCACCCTGGGGGACCTGGCGGAGGCGGAGCAGGTCCGTCCCCCCACCATCTCCCGGCTCGTGCGTGACCTGGAGGAGGACGGGCTGATCCGCGTCCGCCCCGATCCGTCCGACGGGAGGGTCCGCCTGGCCGAGGCCACCGCCCGGGGCCGGCGCCTTCTCCGCGACGGCCGGGCGCGGCGCGTGGCGCGGCTCGCCGCCGACCTGGACGGGCTCGACGAAGAGGACCGCGCGACGCTGGCCCGGGCCGCCGAGATCCTGGCGGCCCTCCTCCTCCCGGATCGGCGACCGGGAGCGGCCCCGTCGTAGTCGGTCTTCCCCTACCCGATGGGCACCCGGATGGAGAGCTGGTGCGTAATGACCGTCGCATCGCGCAGGGTCAGGGGCGCCCGGGGCGCGAGGATGAAGTCGGACAGCGCGTCGGCGCGGGCGGCGGCGTCTGGCGTGAGGGGCAGGCTCACCCCCGGCTGGCCCGTTCCGGTGGTGAGGCGGCCGGCGTAGCGCAGCTCCAGCGAAGAGAAGGTGAGTGTGGCGCCTACCGACGGAGTCCACTCGGTCCACCCTTCGTCCTGCCGCCTGAACGTCCCCTCCACGTGGTCGTGCTGCTTCATCTGGTAGCTGTAGGAGCGCACCTCGAGGCCCGCCTGCACGCTGGCGGCGCCCACGGCGTGGGAGAGGCCGGTGCGGAGCACCACGTTGGTGAAGAAGAAGTCGTTCTCGAGGGTGCGTCCGCCGGGAAGGGTCACCGGCCCCTGCGTGGGGGACAGGGCGCTGTCTCCCTCCTGCCAGGTGTCGCTCCAGATGGGCTGGAACACGATGTCCACGCCGAAGCGCGTGTCCTCGAGGGTCTGGGACAGTCCCACCCCGAGCGCCCACGCCCACGTCTCCCCGGGATCCCGCGGGATGTTCTGGATCTCGTAGTCGGGGATCTTGGGGTGGGACTTGTGATTGACGGTGGCCGACAGACCCATGCGCCATCCAGGGGCCGCGAGGCTCCGGTCCCACGCCACCTGGCCTCCCCACGTCCGGCTCCGGTCCTCGTTGACCTCCACCCGCGTCACCGAATGGGGCTGCCAGGAGACGGTGTCCCACACCACGTCCACGTACGTCACGTCGTGGGTCATGGACACCCGGTCGTGGAGGAGGAGGAAGGACAGCCGGTCCTGGGCGGTGCGCCGATGGAGGCCCACCCGGACGTCGCCCGTCGTTCCGTGCTGGTCGATGCCCTGGGCGTTGGCGTACAGGAGGTCCACGCCGTCCATGGCGTGCAGGGAGGCCGCAGACAGGCCGAGCCCCACCGACCAGGGGCCGCTCCCCAACCGGAGACCCACGAATCCCCGGGCGTACAGGTTGCGCGACGAGCGGTCGGAGAGCAGCTCCTGGGGAGGCGGCCAGGGGCCGACGACGTCATCGATCCAGCGCCAGGCGGGGCCGGCGCGCTCCCTGCCGTTGTCGATCTGCTGGAGCGCGAACGCCATGCCCCCGAACCACGCTCCGTCACGGATGAGTGCGGCGACCGGGAAGGACCGTCCGGCGCCGCCGCCCGAGGAGATGGAGTAGAAGGTGGGGGAGCCCAGGAAGGTCGACGTGCCCACCAGGGTCCCCAGCGCCGGGTTCTCCCAGGCGTCGGCCAGGGAGTCGTCGAGCGCCAGCGTGACGCCGCCCATGGCCAGGCTCGCGGACGGAAGGAGGAGATACTGGTCTCCGGATGCCACGGGGACCGTTCTCACGGGGATCACCTGGGCCCAGAGCCCGCCCGACGGGGCCGCCAGGAACACCACGAAGAGGGCACGGACGAGGGAACGGGCCATGATCGCCTCCGGTTGGGTGGGTCGGCCCGGACGCCTCCGGGGGCCGAGCCGTCAACCAGGGAAACGAGTGGCGTCGCCGGCGCGTGACGAAGGGAGCGCGGCCTGCTTCAACGACCGTGCGCGGTCAGAAGCGCCAGGCCACGCCCAGCACCGGAACCAGGGGCCGGTCGGCCAGAGGGGTGAGGGCGTCGCTGCGCCACGGCTGGAAGGCGTAGAAGAGGGCGTCGCGCCGGTCCAGGGCGTTGAGGACCCGGAGGTAGGGACGCACCTCCCAGCTTCGTCCGCTCCAGGTGGGGTGGAAGACGGCGTATAGCTCCAGGTCGATGCGCAGGAAGCTCTCGTCCAGGCCTCCGGGCAGCGGGGGCGTTCCGTCGAGCACGTCGCCCGTGGCGTTCAGCGCGTCCTGGTCGGCACGGTCCGCCAGGGGCGCGGTGGAATGGAACGGCACGCTGGTGTAGGGGAGTCCGGCGCCGTAGGCCACCCTCATCTCCGCGCCCAGAAGGGAGGTCAGCGTCCCCGACAGCCCGGCGGTGAGGAGCTGGCGGCCCTTGAAGGTGGACGAGCCGCCCGAGAGATCCGCCTCGGACCAGTACCACGACAGGTCGTATCCGACCCAGGCGGTGCTCCGGTCGCCACGCCGCTGGACCCGCAGGTCCACCCCCGAGCTGCGGATCGGTGTGGACTGCTGGGGGCTCAGTCCCGTATACGACTTCCAGAAGCCCGACAACCCCAGCCGCACCGCGTCGCCGAGGGTCTGGTCGAAGGAGACCACCACATGGTCCGCGGTGGCGACCGGCAGAAGGGGTACCGTCGCCCCTCCGCTGCCCCCGGCGTCCAGACCCAGGGACTCTTCCACGGTGATATCCGACGCCCGGGCGTTCTGGTGGTATCGACCCGTGGCCACGGAGAAGAGCGCGCCGGGGCTCACCTCCCAGGTGAGGGAGGCGCGGGGGGCCAGCCGCGGCGTGTCGTCGTCCGAGAAGGCGTCGGCCCGGAGTCCCGCCCGCAGGGTGAGGTCGGGGCGAAGCGCGTGGGTGACGTCCACGTAGGCACCGACCCGGGTGGAGGAGCTGCGCGCGGAGGAAGCGGAGGCCCCCTGCTCCAGCGGGGTCGCGCGGTAGCGGGTGTGGGTGTCCTCCCAGGAGACGCCGAAGCGAGCCATGCCGGCGCCGGTGGGCCGGGCGGCTTCCGCGACGCCGCGGAGCCTGGTGGTGCGTGCCGACGCCAGCAGCACCGACGGGTCCGGGTCCCCGGTGGTCGGCGCGGGCCGCAGCGGCAGCGTCGCCTCGTACCCGCTCCCGGCGAGAGTGGTGGAGAGCAGCAGCCCCCCACCGTGGCCCCGGTAGGTGAGGGACGCGGCACGGTTGGACCACCACGCCTCGTCGGGCGGGGTGGCGCCTGCGGCGAGCTGCGTCATGCCGGGAAAGTCGAGGACCACCGACTCACGGTTCCAGAAGCCCATGGTCCGCACCCGCTGACCCGGAGCCGGCTCGGCCTCCAGCTCGGCCAGGACGTCACGGTAGCCGTACGGCGAGGCACCCAGAGCAGCCTCGCCCAGCCGGTGCAGCGTGCGTGCCGAAGCCACCACACCCACGCTCCGGGTCAGGGGCCCGTCCACGGCTGCGGTGGCCGAGATGAGGTCCAGGGAGCCCGACGCGCGGAACCGATCCTCCCGGGGACTCCGGGTCTGAAGGTCCAGTATGTAGGTGAGTCCTCCGTCGAAGCGGGCGGGCGCGCCCCCCACGTGCAGATCCGCCCGTCCCAGGACCGCCGGCGCGAAGCTGCGGAGCAGGCCCGCCACGTGGAACGGCGTGTACACCGGCGCTCCATCCAGGAGCACCAGCTTGAGGTCCGTGGTGGAGCCGCGCATGTACAGGACGTCGTCGGCCTGTCCGGGATCGTTTCCCGTGATCGCACGCACGGCGTCGGCCAGGCCCGTCTCGGCGGCGCCGGATCCGATCTCCATGGCGGCGGCCTCCACGCGACCTTCCGCCCCCACCTGGGCGCCGCGTCCCTCCGGGTCCGGGACGCGCACGTCGGCGGTCACGTCCAGCGGCGGGAGCTCCACCGGATGGGCCCGGAGCTCCATGTCCACCAGGACGGGCCCGCTGGACGGGACGACGACGTCCAGGATGACCGGGTCGTGGCCGGCGTGGGACGCCCGCATGCGAAGGGCGCCGGCGGGGAGCCCCGAGACCCGATAGCGTCCCACGCTGTCGGCCAGGACCGTGCGGCGGAATCCCGGTCCCCACGCTTCAACGAGCGCGAAGGGAAGAGGGCGTACGCGGTCCTGGAACCGTCCCAGCACCGTACCCGTGACCGTTCCCTCCTCCTGGGCGGAGAGCCCGACGGGCCCGACCATCAGGGCCAGAAGGAGGAGGAAACCGGTGCTGTGCAGGTACCGCACGGTGACGTCAGGGTTTGGGAATCCGGAACACGACCTCGTCCTCGCTCCGGGAGAGGGTGGGCCCCTCCACGTCGATGCCGGCGTCGCTCTTCTGCAAATAGGTACGATCCCCCACCCGGAGGACTACCGAGGACACGTCCCTGGGGAGCTCCACGCTCACCGGCCCCGGGGTCAGCCGGGCCTCGATCCTTCCCTCCGCCGAGGTGAAGCGGCTGCCCACCGGGGCGAAGACGGCGCTCTCGGTCCCCGGCACCCAACGAACCTGGACGTCGGTGCCCGGGGCGGCATCGCGGAGCACCACGCGCAGGGCCCCGCCTGACACGTCGATCCGGATCCCCGTGGCCTCGCTGGGGGCGGGATCGCTGTCGGGTGCCGGGGCCGGCGGCGAGACATACGTCTCGTCTTCCTGGATCCGCCCCAGAGCGCCGTCCACCCAGCTCCTCACCGGCGAGCCCGGCAGCGCGTAGGCCGCCGCCGCCGTGACCAGGAGGAGCCCGGCCGCCCGGCTGAGCCCCCACCACAGCGTCCGGCGACGCTTCGGCTGGTCGGGGAAGCGGACCGGTCCGTCGGCCAGCTTCGCGCGCACCGGGGCCTCCGCATCGTGCTTCTGCACCCGAGCGCGCACCGCCGCGCGGGCGGCGCCCAGGTCCCAGGTCTCGTCCAGGGTGGAAAGGGCGTCGGCGACCTCGGTGCGGCGTGCGCCCAGAGCCTCCAGCGCACGCCGGCAGGAGGCACACTCGTGCAGGTGGGCCTCGGCTTCCGCGTCGCCGGCTCCGTCCCGCAGCGCCAGGAGCCGTCCCTCGTCCAGATGCGTCATGCGCGCTCCTCCCCGACGCCGACCGCCTCGACGAACCGAGCTTCGGCCCGGGCCAGAAGGGTCCCCACCGAGCTGGCGGCCACGTTCACCACGTCCGCGATCTCCTTGTAGCTGAAGCCCTCATAGCGCATGAGCAGCATCTCACGGTCCCGTGCGGCGAGTTGGTCCAGGGCGCGGCGGGCTCGCGCCCGCTCGAGCGTGCGCTCCAGGTCGCGGTCCGGACCCTCCGGCGCCCCCGGTGTCACGGGGTGCTCCTGGAGGAGACGCCGGCGGTTCTCATCCACCCGGTGCCGATCCCGGATCAGGTGCGTCGCGGTCTTGAACAGCCACACGCGGAGCGCGGGCGGCGGACCGTCCACCTCGTGGGTGAAGAGTCGCACCAGCGCCTCCTGCGCCGCATCCTCCGCGGCGTCACGATCACCGGTGAGCCGATGGCAATACCGCACCAGGGGTGGATACATCTCGTCGAAAGTGGCGTTGAAGTCCACGGAGCGTCGGTCTTTGCTGGCTGAATTGCGCGTGTGCGCGGTGCGGCACACCCGTTCGGGCGGGTTTCTACCCTACCAGCGCTTCCGAGGTCATCTCGAGGAAGGAACGAGCGGCAGAGTCCCGGTGTGACACCCGGGCTCAGCCCTGCGCCGGCGGGGGCGCGACGTCGGCCACGGCACGTTCCAGGACCCCGTCCAGGGGACGTCCGGTCCGGGCATAGAGCACGCCGACGGCCACCAGGGCCACCAAGGTACCGGCTCCGCGCGGAAGCCCTCCCTGCATGCCCCGGGGGCCTGCGAGGAGGCTTTCCAGCCCTGCGGCCAGGAAGAGGGCCAGGGCGCCCATGACGGACAGGACCGTGACGCGGCGCACCAGGACGTCGGGCCGCCGGCCTCCCCGGTAGGAGACGCCTCGGGCGGCGCCCCAGAGCAGCCCGAGCACGCCCAGGTCCAGGACCATGGGCCGCCAGTTCAGGACGGGAAGCTCCCACCCCGTCAC
This sequence comes from Gemmatimonadota bacterium, assembly GCA_050114675.1. Lineage (GTDB taxonomy): Bacteria > Gemmatimonadota > Gemmatimonadetes > Longimicrobiales > Gaopeijiaceae > SZUA-318. The sequence goes on from JASFRY010000057.1 coordinate 6,476, forward strand.
CGCGCTGAGCACGTTTCCGCCCAGCAGCAGGCCCACCGCACCCATGAGCAGGGCGAAGCCCAGAACCAGCCAGAGCACCAGGTCGCGGTCCGCCCGCGTCCCCGACAGGAAGGAGCGACGCACGTTGAGGACGACCAGGGCCAGCACCGAGAGGCGGAGGAGATCTACGAGGCTGAGAAACGCCGCATCCTGCACGGCTCGACCCATGGCCGCGTTCACGCCGAACGCCAGGAGGCAGGCCCCGGCGCCTGCGAGCCAGGGCGCCGCGGGCCGCAGGAGCCACCGGCGCAGGTGCTGCACGGGCCGGAGCCACGGAGGGAGAAGCCCGGGTCCCTGCAGGTCTCCGGGCGTAAGCGGACGAGGGAAGTCCGCAGTGAAGCGGAGGAGCCCTGCGAGGCCCAGCGCCTCCACGACCAGGAAATGGGCGTCGAACGGTGCCCTCCATGCCGAGCTCCGCATGGGGCCGAAGAGCACCATCAGCCCCGAATAGGAGAGGATGTAGGACCAGGCGGCGAGGGAGATGGAGAGTGCGTAGGAACCCCGCTCGCCCCGGGTGCGGAAGGCCATGAGCACCGCCAGGATGCCGGAGAAGAGCGCCAGGAACGCGCCGCTCACGGCCGAGGACAGGAGTGCGGGTCGGGCGCTGCCGTGACCCATCAGCGTCGTCCCCAGGCTGCTCCAGAACAGCGCGTCCAGGTAGGCGAGCTGGCTGGCCAGGGCGAGGCCGGCGAGGACGGGCGTCACGGTGCGTGTCAGGAGCTTGGCCAGGGCGGGACTCCGGGATTCCTGGAGGGTGGACGGCCCCCAAAGGTGAGGCGGTTGCCCGACGGGGCACAAGAACCCGGGGGGGTGGTGGTCCAGCCGGCCTCGGGATGGCACATTGGCGGCCAGACTTCGGTCCCGAACCACCCCGGAGGAGCCATGAACCGCTCGGTCGTCCCCTTCCTCGCCTTCGCGCTCCTGGCGTCACCGCTTCCCGGACCTCGACCTGCCGCCGCACAGGGCGCCGGTCTGGTGGGCGTCGACGGCACCGTGGACTGGAACCGGTTCTACTCGGCCGCCGAGACCAATCAGATCCTCACCGAGCTCCACACGCTCTACCCGGGGCTCACTGAGCTGTACGCCATCGGGCGGAGCTGGCGCGGCCAGCCCCTCATGGTCCTGGAGATCACCAACGAGGCCACGGGACCGGCGTCGGAGAAGCCGGCGCTCTACGTGGACGGGGGCATCCACGCGGGAGAGCTCACCGGCTCGGCCGTGGCGACGTACTTCATTGGCACGCTCCTCAACGGATTCGGCAAGGACCCCCGCATCACGGCGCTCCTGGACACCCGGGCGTTCTACGTGCGTCCCAAGTTCAACCCCGACGGGTCCGATATCGCGCTTCTGGACGACCAGTTCCTGCGCAGCACCACCCACCCGGTGGACGAGGACGAAGACGGCGTGGCCGACGAAGACCCGCCCCAGGATCTGAACGGCGACGGGTGGATCACCCAGATGCGTTGGCCGGATCCCGACGGGGACTGGGTCCGGGATCCCGAGGACGGACGGGGAATGATCCGCGATCCGCGTCGCGAGCAGCCGGGACGACGCTACGCCGTGATGCGCGAGGGAGTGGATGACGACGGAGACGGCCGCATCAACGAGGACGGGATCGGCGGCATCGACATGAACCGCAACTTCCCGCGGAACTGGGAGCGGGAGCACATCCAGCCCGGCGCCGGCGCCTACCCCCTGTCCGAGCCCGAGACACGCGCGGCGGTGGCGTTCATCAGCGGCCACCCCAACATCACGGGGATCGTCCATGGCCACACGGCGGGCGGCTTCGTCTATCGGCTCCCATCGGCGTCGCCTCCCTCCACCTTCCCGTCCATCGACCTCCAGCTCATCGAGCACCTGGGGGCCGAGTACACGCGCACCACCGGGCGCCCCGTCCGGCCCAGCTCCACCCACCCCACCGAGCACCGATACGGCACGCTCATCTCGTGGGGCTACTGGGACCGGGGCATCATCGGATGGGTGCCCGAGTTCGTCCCGGGCCCCGAGGCGTGGGTCACCGACTACGACGGGGACGGGGAGATCAGCGAGGCCGAGAGCCTGCGGTTCGACGACGAGGAGCTGGGAGGGCGCTATTTCTCTCCGTGGACGCCGTGGGACCACCCGCAGCTCGGGCGCGTGGAGATCGGGGGGTGGCACGCCAAGTTCTGGGGCCAGAACCCGCCTGCCGAGTTCCTGGAGGCCGAGACGGCCAAGCAGATGCCGTGGTACCTCTACCTGGCGGAGCAGTCGCCCCTGCTGGAGGTCACCGAGCCCACGGTGACGGACCGGGGCGACGGGACCTACCTGGTGGAGGCCACCGTGTCCAACAGCGGCTACCTGCCAACGAGCCTCACCGACCGCGGAACCGTGGGAGAGGTCCGGGACGACGGGAGCGTGCGTGCACCGGTGGTACGGCCGCCGTGGGCCACGCTGGAGGTTCGCGGTGCCGACATCGTGGACGGCACGGCGCGGCGCACGGTAGGGCACCTGGCGGGCTCCAACCCCTACCTGGAGGCGGTGACCGAGCGATCCCGCACGGTGTCGTGGGTGGTGCGGCCCGTCGCACCGGGCGCGGAGGTGCGGGTGGTGGCCGGCGCCGACAAGGGCGGGGTCGAGCGTTCGGGTTGGAGGAGCCTGCCATGAGGGATCCCCGGAGGCTCCGTGCGGCGACGGCTTCGCCGATCCTGGCCGCGCTCGCGCTCCTCGCTTTGGCGGTCCCCTCCCACGCCCAGGAAGCGAGGCGCCGCTGGGAGCGCACATGCCAGATCCGCGCCGAGAAGTTCGATCATGTTCTGCCCGGCGCCATGCACGACAACCGCATGGACATGTGGATCGTGGTCATGCGCGAGGGCCAGCTCGACCCGCTGTGGGAGGCCCTGGGCGGAGGGTACGTGGGCGACTGGGCCTACTGGGTCTTCACCGACCGGGGCGACCGGGTGGAGCGCGCGGTCTTCGGCATCGAGAGCCCCAAGCTCGAGGACTGCGGCGTCTACGACCACTTCGGGAGCCCCGAGGAGCTGGCTTCGTGGGTGCGGGCGCGGGATCCCGACCGCATCGGTGTGGACATGGCCGAGCACATCGGGGGCGCCGACGGCCTTTCCCATACGTCCTACCTCCACCTGAAGGACGTTCTGGGGTCGCCGTATGCCGAGCGTCTGGTGTCGGCGGAGAAGCTGGTGAGCGACTTCCGGTCCACCCGCACGGCCATGGAGATCGCCGCCTTCGCCGAGGCCGGGGAGATGAGCCGGGAGATCGCCGAGCGGGCCCTCTCCAACGAGGTCATCACGCCGGGGGTCACGACGCTGGCCGACGTGGCGTGGTGGATGGAGGATCAGCTCCTGGACCGGGGCCTGAGGTCGTCCTTCGACATGCCCTCGGTCTACCTCACGGGACCGGACGGCATCGTGGCGACCTCCACGGACCGGATCATCCAGCGTGGCGACCTCCTCATGATCGACTGGGGTGTGGGCTATCTGGACTTCTATACGGACATGAAGCGCATCGCGTACGTCCTGAAGGAGGACGAGACCGAAGCGCCGGCGGGGCTCCGCCATGCCTTCGAGCGGGCGCGGGCGGTAAGGGACGTGATGAAGGCCTCCATCCGTCCGGCGCCCACGGCCCAGGAGGCGCTGGACGCCACGTGGGCGGCGCTGGACGCCGCGGGCTTCAACAAGATCGCGTTCAACCAGCCGTCGTCGGATCCCGATGTCACCGACGTGGTCATCGGTCCCCACTCGGTGGGCAACTGGGGCCACGGCATCGGGCCGTCGCTGGCGTTCTTCAATCCGACCCGGCTCACCTATCCGCTCCGGCCGGGCACCCTCATCTCCGTGGAGCTCTTCGCCTATACCGCCAACCCGGACTGGGGCGGCCGGAAGGTGAGGATCCCCCTGGAGGACGACGCGGTCGTCACGGAGCGGGGGGTGGAGTGGCTGTACCCGGCGAACCGGGGGATCCTGCTGGTGCGCTGAACCGTGGACGAAGAACGCATCGAGGCGGTGCTGTCGGCACTGCGGGACCGTGCGGATCCGGCACGGCGAGCCCACGCCGAGGGCTACATTCCCAGCGCGCTGGAGGTCCTGGGTGTCCCGGCGCCGGGCCTCCGCGCCGTGCTCCGCCCCCTGGCGCGGGAGCTGAGAACGGAGCCGCTGGAGCGCGTCCTCGCGGTGGCGCATGAGCTGGTCGATACCGGGATCCACGAAGCACGCCAGATCGCCTACGAGCTGGTGGGCGGCCGCAAGGACCTCATCGCCCGTCTGGACGCCGAGGCGGTAGAGGCGCTGGGCCGGGGCAACGACAACTGGGCGTCGGTGGATTCCTTCTCGGTCTACGTGGCGGGGCCCGCGTGGCGGGACGGAGGCGTGGGCGACGGCGACGTCCTGCGCTGGACGGGGAGCCCCGACCGCTGGTGGCGCCGCACCGCCCTGGTCTCAACGGTGGCTTTGAACCAACGTTCCCGGGGCGGCAGGGGAGACGTGCCGAGAACCCTGGCGGTGTGTGACGCGCTGGCAGCCGACGCCGAGCCCATGGTGGCGAAGGCGCTCTCCTGGGCCCTGCGTGCTCTCAGCGCCGTGGACGCCGGGTCCGTGCGCGCCTTCCTCGCGCGGCACGGTGACGGCATTCCGGCTCTGGTGCGTAGAGAGGTCAGGAACAAGCTGGAGACGGGAAGGAAGAGCGGACGGAGGTCGCGGTGACGCTGTTTCAGGGGACGGCCGAGAAGAAGCTCGACCGCCGTGAGGCGTTCCGGCGGGTGGCGGAGGTGGCGGGAGGCGAGCTTCTCGAAGGGAAGCGCAAGAGCGGGGACCGGGTGCTGTTCGTTCGGGGTCCCTGGCGGATCTGGCTGGACACGTACGTCGTGAGCACGGGGCAGGTCACCGTGATCTATACCCGCGTGCGCGCCTTCTTCCGGGGCCGGCGCGACCTGCAGGTCGTGGTGCGCAAGAAGAGCTGGCTGGACCGTCTCGTCCAGGGGATGGGATTCGGCAGCCCTCTTCCGGTGGATCGGACCCTCCTGGAGCGCTATGTCGTCCGTGGCCGGCCCGAGCCCAGGGTGCCGTCGCTGTTCAGCGCCCAGGGACTCACCGAGGCGGTCCTCGCCGTGCCTTCGCTGCGTCTCCAGGTCAAGCCGGCCTCCCGCAAGCACAGGAAGCGCATGGGCGAGGACGCGGGCGAGGTGGCCTGCCAGACGACCGGCGTCATCACCGATGTGGAGTGGCTGACGGGGATGGTGCAGGTCGTCGCCGAAGCGCTGGCAAGCCTGGAACGAGTAGGCGAAGCCCGCGCCGAGGGGGTGACGGATCCGTGAAGCTCGACGAATTCGAGGCCCTGACGTTCGACTGCTACGGGACGCTGGTGGACTGGGAGCGGGGCATCCTCACCGCGCTTCGGCCTTCGTTGGAGGCCCACGGCGTCGAAGCAGGCGACGACGACCAGCTTCTGGAACGCTTCGGACGCCTGGAGGCCGCGGCCGAAGCGGGGACGTTCCAGCCCTATCGTGCGGTCCTGGCCGAGGTCATGCGGGGCTTCGGGCAGGAGCTGGGCTTCGACCCCACGCCCGAGGAGGTGGCGGGGTTCGCCGGATCCGTGCTGGATTGGCCGGCCTTTCCCGACACGGTGGCGTCCCTGGGGGCCCTGGGTGAGCGGTACCGCCTGGCGGTGGTCTCCAACGTGGACGACGACCTGTTCGCCGAGACCCGGAAGCGCCTGGGCGTGCGATTCGACGCCGTGGTCACGGCCCAGCAGGTCCAGAGCTACAAGCCGGCCCGCCCCCACTTCGACGAGGTCCTCCGGCGGCTGGACCTGCCGCGGCAGCGCGTGCTCCACGTCGCCCAGAGCCTCTACCACGACATCGCTCCTGCCCGGAGGCTCGGGTTCGCCTGCGTGTGGGTCAACCGCAGGGCAGGGCGGCCCGGAGGGGGCGCCACGGCGCCCGCGGAGGCGACGCCGGACCTTGAGGTCCCGGACCTGACCACTCTGGTGGCGCACATCGACCGCGGCGCCTGATCCCCAGGGGAGCGTCCAGGTCACCTCCCTCCATCCGGGGCCGAGGCCGGCCCGAACGGAGCACCGCCTGGCCGGTTCGTCGGGGTGGGTCTATTCTGTGAGCCTCAAAAAACCGGAATCGGAACGATTTCTCCTGTTTCAACCCCGAGCGGAGGTGCTGGACATGCGTCATGTGCTCCGGATTCCGCGGTGGGGTGCGAGCGGTGCCCGCGTCCTCTGGACGCTGGCGCTGGTCGCGCTGACCCTCCCGCAGCTCGCCGAGGCCCAGCCTCGCCCAACCCGACCCGACGTGCCCCGGCTGTATGCCATCCAGGGGG
>JASFRY010000058.1:0-12804 GCA_050114675.1 Gemmatimonadota bacterium
TCCTGAGGCACAGGCCAACGCACCGGGCAACACGCCGCTCTCGGAGGACTTCCCTCCCTTCCCCGCCACCTTCTGACCACACGGCAGTACCGCAACCACCAAAGGGTTGGAGGCGTCGCGCCCCCTTTACGCGGGCGCGGCGTCCACCGGCCCCGTGCTCCGGCTGCTAGTGTCGGAGCCCCAGACTCGTCATGTGCCGCCAGAGAGTGGTGCGACTCACGCCGAGAAGGGTCGCGGCCCGCGCCCGATTCCCGCCGGCCTTGTGCAGCGCCGCCAGAATGGCGGGCGCGCCCAGCGTAGCATCGGACGACCCGTTGGCGCTCAGAGCCGCAGCGTAGGCCTCGGGCGCCTCCGTCCGGACCCACTCGAGGAGATGCCGGGGAAGGTGCTCGACCCCGACGGCGCTCCCTTCGGAGCGGACTTGGGCGCTGTCGACAACCGCGAAGAGCTCGCGGACGTTTCCGGGCCACCCATAGGCCCGCAGGATCTCCATGGCCTCTTTCGTGACGGCAGCGGGCGCCGGCCGGCCGGTGGCTCGCGTCTCCACGAGCAGCTCGATATCGCCCGGTCGTTCTCGCAGGGGGGGAAGGTGGATCGTGTAGCCCTGCAACCGATAGTAGAAGTCCTGGCGCAGGCTGCCTTGGGCGACGAGCTCGGCGGGATCCCTTGGCGCCGCCGCGAGAATGCGGGTGTCGAACGGCACCCTGTGGGTCGCCCCTATGCGGCGGGTTTCCCGCTCCTCGAGCGCACGAAGCAGCATGGCCTGAACGGGAAGGGGCATGTCGGCCAACTCGTCCAGAAAAAGCGTCCCGCCGTGCGATGTCTCCAACAGCCCGGGCTTGTCGTGAAGAGCCCCGGTGAACGCCCCGCGGACATGACCGAACAACTCGGACGCGAGCAGCGTGGAGGGCAGTGCCGCGCAGTCCACCGCCACGAACGGACCGCCGCTCCGGGGAGATTGCGCATGGATGGCGCGGGCGGCCAGGTCCTTGCCCGTTCCAGTTTCGCCGATGATCACCACCGTGCAATCCAGGGGCGCGACCCTGCGCACCGTCTCGAAGACCTTCAGCACGGCTTCGGAGCGCCCGACCAGTCCGTGGAATGTCTCACGGCCGGCCTTCCGCGAGAGGAGCCGGGACACCGCTTCCAGTAGTTGCGCGTCCTCGATGGGCCTCAGGAGGAAGTCATCGGCCCGGTTGGGGTGCGACCGACACACCGCTTCCACTACACGGCATCCGGAAACCTGGAGGATCGGGACCGGCACTGCGCGCCTCGCCTCCGACACGATCTGCGGGGCGCCCCCCCCAACGGCACAACACCCGTCGAAGAGGACGAGGTCCGGCGGCACCTTCGAGCCCAGGTCGGTGACCGACTCGATGACGTTCACGCGATAGCCCGCCCTTCTCAGGACGGGCCCGACCTTGTCGAACACCGCATCTCGGGGACCGATGATCGTGACGGTGGCTTCCATGAAGGGCATACGTGCGGTTTGGTCGAAATCGCGGTTATTCTCCCCCGGTAGGGCGGGGCTAGAGAATACGTCCCGGATCGGTTGAGCTTTCTCACGCCCCTGGCGGAGCCGCACTCAGCCAGGAATGTGACCAAACCACATCCCCAGTCTCGCTCCAGGGCTCGTGCGACCAGCTTCCGCGTCGTCTCCCCCGACCGCAGAGCGATCTCACGGAGGCGACCCAGCACCGTGTGGTTCATGACGCCGTAGACGCCGATTCCCCCCACGCTCCAGGTAGGTGCGGATGTACCCGTCGAACCAGATGGCACGATCCGTGGGGTCGGAGTATTCGACGGCGGGAACCGGATCCCCCCCTCGCCAACGGTCTGGCGCCAGTCTGCCGGCTCCGGATCCGGTTCGTTCAGGATCGCAGGCCAACGCTCACACGGATGACCGAGCAGCTCCGACCAACGCATGCCCGGAGGCACTTCCGGCGCAGGCCGTCCCGCGCGCACCCCGGCCAGCGGGACTTGCCCAAACTATAACCGATGTGTTATATAATGCTATGGTTATGGAAACGCCGGACGCCGACCGCCTCGACGCGACATTCTTCGCGCTCGCCGACCCGACCCGTCGCGCCATCCTGGCGCGGCTCGCCACCGGCCAGGCGTCGGTGGGAGAGCTGGCCGAGCCCTTCGAGGTGAGCCAGCCAGCCATCTCCAAGCACCTGAAGGTCCTCGAGCGCGCGGGCCTGGTCTCCGTGGACCAGGACGGCACCCGCCGGCTTCGCCGGCTCGAGACCGCGCCTCTCGACGCCGCGACCGACTGGATCGCCCGGTACCGCGACCTGTGGGAGTCCCAGTTCCTGCGCCTGGACGCGGTACTGGACGAGATCAAGGGCGCGCGGCGATCCGATTGATCCCCACCCCGAGACCCACGAGAGCAAGGAGAAGACCATGGCGACCCTCCCCGAGACCGCGCAGGTCTCCCTGCCCGGCGACACCCAGGTCAGCGTCAAGCGCGCGTTCCGCGCGCGGCGCGAGTTGGTCTGGGAAGCCTATACGACTCCCGAGCTGCTGCGGCGCTGGCTCACCGGACCCCCCGGGTGGACGATGACGGTGTGCGAGATGGACGTCCGCGCGGGTGGGACCTTCCGCTGGCGTTGGCGCAGCGACGCCGACGGGGAGGAGTTCGGCTTCCATGGCGAGTACCTCGAGGTCGACGCCCCCGCCCGCCTCCACAACACCGAGGCCTACGACCCCGGCAACGTCGGCGGGAGCATGGGCGCCGAGCCGGCCCTCATCACGGTGACCTTCGAGGAGCACGACGGGGCGACGGTGATGACCACGCTCATCGAGTACGACTCACGGGCCAGCCGCGACGAGGCCATCGCCACCGGCATGACGGACGGCATGGAGTGGAGCTACAAGAACCTGGACCGGACCCTGGCCGAGCGGCAGAAGGGCTGACAACGGAACGGGGACTCTGCCGGCCACCCGAGGCGTCCGGCAGGGTCCCCGCTGTCAACGGAAGGCGACGCCTCAGGGCCTCTCGTCCGCCCGCCGGAGCGCCCACGCCGCTGCCTCCGCCACCACCGGATCCTCGTCCGACAGGGCTGTCACCAGCTCGCCGACGGCCTCCGGGTCGGGCGTATCCATCCCGGCCAGCCAGTTCCCCAGCGCGATGGCCACGTTGCGCCGCAGCCCGTGGTAGCCGGCTCGCCGGATCGCGGACCCCCGAGTGTACGCATCCCACTCGTCCTCGCTCATCCGCATGAGGTCGACGAGGGCGGGCCCGTCGGTGGTGGGAATGACCGCCTCGGTGGGTCCGTCGTCCTCAACACTGGAGGTGCCGTCGTCGGACGTTTCAGCTGAAACGTCCCCGTCTGGCGGATCGCGGTCCCACACCGCCTCCCACGCCTCTCGCGCAGCATAATCCGCCTCCGTCGCCACCACCGAGAACTTCTGGGTGAAAGGACACACCTCCTGGCAGATGTCGCACCCGTAGATCCGGTTCCTCATGAGCGGCCGTAGCTGTCCGGCGATGGCTCCCTTGTGCTCGATGGTGAGGTACGAGATGCATCGGGTTGCGTCCATGACCGGCGCCGCGTTCTCGTCACGACCCAAGAGCGCGCCCGTGGGACAGGCATCCAGGCATGCCCGGCACGACCCGCAGTGGTCGGCATTGAACGGCTCGTCGGGCTCCAGCGCCACGTCGATAAGCAACACGCCCAAGAAGAAGTACGAGCCCCGCCGCGGGTGGATGAGCATGGTGTTCTTCCCGAACCACCCGAGGCCCGCGCGACGCGCGAGATCTCGCTCCAGGATGGGTCCGGTGTCCACGTAGGCGCGCCAGTGCGGCGCCCGGGCTTCGGTAGAGCCATGTCCCCCCTCGACCCCATCCTCACCGGCTCCGGCGACCGTACCCTCCAGCCATCTCCCGAGCTTCACCAGCTTCTTCTTCACGACCTTGTGGTAGTCTCGGCCCCGCGCATACCGTGCGATGACGCCGCGAGCCGGATCGCCGGGGACCCCTGCGGGATCTTCCTGGAAGTACTCGTGGGCCACCACCACCACGGACCGCACCGACGACAGCGTCCGGGTCAGGTCCCCTCTCCGGGCCACCGCGTCGGCACGGGCGAGGTAGCGCATCTCGCCGTGCAACCCCTCCTCCAGCCAGCGGCGATAGAACGCCACGTGGTCCGACGGTTCGGGCGTGGCGACACCCACCAGGGCGAAGCCCATCTCCCGCGCCTGCTCCTTCACGGCCAGGGCCAGGGCGACGGGTCCGGCGGCGCTGCGGTCGGAAGGCCCCGAGGTCACACCACCACCGCTCCCGGCTACCGCCAACGCTGCGCCACGCCGACGCCCACGAACCAGGCGTGTCCGTCGGGATCCCAACCAGCGTTCGCGTCCCACTGCCGATCGGCACCGTCCAGCCTGGCGAGACCAGCCTCCAGGTAGTGGGCGTCGTCGCCCGAGGTCAGGTACGCCGCGTATCCCGCGTAGGCGCTCAGCCCTTCGTGCCCCGGGATGGGGAACGTAGGGGTCGCAAGGAGCGAGACGGTCCCGGCCCCCGCGTCGGACGTGATGAATCCATAGCCGGCGTTCAGCGCGAGCACCACGCCGTCGCCCAGGTCCGTCTCTGCCAACATGGAAGCGGAGACGCCAGGGTCACCGGCCGACAGGGCCCGTGCACCCGTGGGCAGCGTGACCACGCCCTCGGCGGACCACCGCCATCCGGCGCCCAGGGCCAGGGGCACCTTGGCCCCGAACCCCAGGTCGCCCAGGCGGAGGGGCTCGTCCTGATAGAACGAGACCAGGTTCGGCAGGTACAAGCGCAGCTCCAGGCTCGGGAGCCCCATCCGCATCAGGGAGCTTCCCAGCAGATAGCTGTCGCTGGCCCCGGACTCGACCGTACCACCAACCTCCACCTGCCACTCTCCCGGGACGAGCACGTACGCGCCGTCTCCCAGGCCCGGCCGATCCGATGAGATGGTCGAGGACGCCTGGCGCTCCTGGGCGCGGGCAGTGGAGGGCAGCAGCGCCATGGCCACGAAGAACCAGGAAGCCGCTGGAAGCGCGCTCCAGATTGACCTGCTCGCGCTCTCGGGCTGGCGGGAGAAAGGCGTCATGGGACCCTGATGGCTTCGGGGGGGATGGCAGGGCGAACCGCTCTCGACCCAACGATCCTACCTGCGAGGTCCCCTACACGCCATCTCCAGCGCCCGAAGCTCCCCCGGGGTGCTTCCCTTGCCCACCTGGACCAGCCCCCTTTCCCCGGGCTCCCGCCCGGTAAGGGGCCTTCCTCAGCCTCCCCCGCTCGAATCCGCGTCCGAGCTCACGGACATGGTGTTGATCTCCGGCTCCCCCGAGCCATCCACGCCCACCGCGGTACGTGTGATACCGTCGCGGTCGCTGAACACCATCCTCGACGAGCCGTCCGGGGTGAGGGCGAACACGCCCCGCGCCACCGAGCCCTGGTCGGCGAACACCAACGTGGTGGTCCCGTCGGCGAGAAGCCCCAGGATCGCCCGGGCCTCTCCGTCCTGATCCAGGAGGCTCACGCCCGGCGACCCGTCGGGAAGCACCGACACGCGGAGTCGCTGGTGGCCACCCGCATCGGAGAGGGTGAGGCTCGTACCCCCGTCCTCACCCAGTCCGAGCACGGCACGCTGGGCGCCCTCGGCGTCCTTGAGCACGAACGAGCCGGCTTCGAGGCTCGGCACCACCGTTCCGGCGTGGAGGGTGCCGCGCGTCTGGAGGACGGCGATCAGCGCGACCAGGAGCGCGAGCGCTCCCAGCGGAGACCAGCGGCTGGTGCCCCTTCCACGTTGCTTTTCGAGCTGCTCGATTCGACGCTCGAGGCCGGCGCGCATCTCGCGCAGCTGGTACTCGGTGTCGGGGGAAGACGTCTCGTTCATCGGGATCACCCCTCTGCTGGCCGAGGAGCGCCGCCCGACCGCTCCACGGAGACGAAGTACGATTCGCATGCGCGACGGAGCAGCTCAGGCGAGAGCTTCGGTTCGGAGTTCTGGAACGCCGCGATGTCGCAGATGTGGTCGACGATGTCTCGGGGGTGGCATCCACGCGGGATGGCCCGGCCCTCGTCGTAGTACTCCCGGCGGATCAGCTCCGGAGCCTCGGCGTCGTAGTCGATGCCGCGCAGGGAACAGCACATGGCGAAGATCCGGTCGAACTGGTCGGGATCGGGGTCGCCGACGTGGATCTTGTAGTGGATCCGGCGGAGGAAGGCCTCCTCCACGAGCTCCGACGGCTCGATGTTCGTGGAGAAGATCACCAGACAATCGAAAGGCACGGTGATCTTCTTGCCGCTGTGCAGGCTGAGGTGGTCCACGCGGTGCTCGAGGGGAACGATCCACCGGTTCAGCAGCTCACGGGGCGGCACCCTCTGGCGACCGAGGTCGTCGATGACCATCACGCCACCGTTGGCCTTCAGGTGGATCGGCGCCTGATAGGTCCGCGTGTACGGATCGTAGCGGAGATCCAGTTGGTCCAGGTCGAGCTCGCCTCCCGCCACGACCACGGGCCGTCTAACCAGGATGAACCGACGGTCGTGCTCGGAGATCTCCCGCACCAGAGACGGCCCCGACCGACTCGGGGCGGACTCTTCGATGACCTCGTGATGGGCCGGGTCGAAGAGCACCATGGTGAGCCCGTCCAGCTCCACGGCGAAGGGCACGAAGAAGGCGTCCCCGAAGCTCTCGGCCACCGCCTCGGCGATGCGCGTCTTGCCGTTGCCGGGATCTCCGTACAGGAAAAGCGACTTCCCCGAGTTCACCGCTGGGCCGAGAACGTCCAGGAAGCCGTCCGGCAGGACGAGCTCGGAAAGCGCGGCCTCCAGCCGTTCGCGTGCGATCCGCACGGAGGAGACGGACTGTCGCGCCACGCTCTCCAGGTACTGCTCCAGGGGCACGGGCGCCGGTCCGACGTAGCGGTTCGCGCTCAACTCCTCGAGGGCGCGTACGTGCCCGGCGCTGGTCAACGCGAAGCGATACGAGCTGCGCGAGGGCCCCTCGGTCTCGCGAACCTCCACGAGCCGCTTGTACTGCAGATCCACAAGGAGCTCGTCGGCCACCACGAAGGGCAGAGCCACGGCGTCCGCGATTTCGAAGCCCGTCAGCCCCTCGCGTTGATGGAGCGTCTTCAGCAAGAGTCCGGAGAGCAGCTCCTTGGAGAGACCCGTCTCTTCCAGGGAGGTGATCGCAGGCGGATACGCCATCGGATCGGCAGCCGTGGGCCGCTCCATGGTTGCGGGCATCGATGTCACAGGACTTCCTCCTCGATGATCAGCCGGTCTCCAGGCCGCGTGCCCGTCTGCTCCAGACCCCCGGCCCGGAGCTCGAGCGTCGCATGCGTGCCCCTCTTCCCCCGGACAACGCGTCCGGGCCGCAGCGCCGGGATCATCGAGACGACACACCCCTCGGCGTCGAGGAAGGCGACGTCGATGGGGAAGAGCATCCCGATGGTGTGAACGGCATTGCACGGCGCGAGAAGGATTCCCTCCTCGGGATCCAGGCTCCGTCGTCCCAGCAAACCGAGGGCGCGGCGCCACCAGCGGTCCGCCACGGCCACCCAGGACGCCACCTCGACGCCCGACCTCCCATTGCTGACACGTACGATCTTCATGGGTTCACCGTCTCAGAGGTTCAGCAGCTGTTCCATGATCTGGATCACGGCCGGCGTGAGGATCACCACGAACAGCGCCGGGAAGATGAACAGCACCAGGGGGAACACGAGCTTGATGGTGGTCTTCGCAGCGGCCTCTTCGGCGGCCTGCCGGCGCTTGGTCCGGAGCGCGTCCACGTGGACACGAAGCGACTGGGCGACCGACGTCCCGTAGCGGTCCGCCTGGGCGAGCATGGTCACCAGGGACTGGACGTCCTCCAGCTCGCTCCGTTCTCCCAGCTTGGCCAGGGCCTCGGAGCGCGGGGTGCCCGCCCGGATCTCCAGGTTCACCATGGCAAGCTCGGTGCTCAGCACCGGGCTCATGTGGCGCACCTCGTCAGCCACGCGCAGGAGAGCCTGATTGAGCCCCATCCCTGCCTCGACGCAGGCCACGAGAAGGTCGACCATGTCCGGGAGGGCGTGCTGCACCTCCAACCACCGGCGTGACTTGCGTCTCGCCACGTACCATTGGGGGGCGATCCAGCCGAAGGCCGCGAGCCACGAGCCCAGAAAGAGCGCTCCGGCGAGGCGAACGCCGAAGGCGCCGGCTATCAGGAGAACGCCACTTCCCAGCACCGCGGCCAGCAGCACACGGGCGCCCAGGTAGTAGCGCACGGCGTCCGGGTCCCAGAACCCGGCCTGCACCAGTCGCTTCCGGGTGCCGTCGATCTCGGATTGTCCGCCCTCGATCCTCTCTCCGAGCTCACGGAGCAGTGTCTCCAGGCGCTGGCGCTGCCTGCGCCGACGACGGCGCTGACCCACTGCGAAAGGCCTGGCTCCCACCTCCCTGAGACTCGCCAGCTCCCGATTCACGGCGCGGGCCGGCGTAACCCAGATCTGCACGAGTCCCACCATGACGAGCATGGCCGAAAGACCTGCGAGCAGCGCGACGACGTAGGGCAGCATGGCTCAGTACTCCACGGCCACGATCTTGCGGATCCACAGGAAGCCGACGAGCTGCAGGAACATCGCCAGTCCGAGGAGCGCCTTCCCGATGGGATGGGTGAAGAGGATGTTGATGTAGTCTCGATTGACGAGGAAGATGAACAGGCCCACGAGGATGGGCAGCGCGGCAAGGATGTAGCCGCTCATCCTGCCCTGGACCGTGTAGACCTTCACCTGCCGCCTGATGGTGGTGCGAGCCCGCATGGTGGAGCCCACGTTCTCCAGCGTCTCGGCCAGGTTGCCGCCCACCTCCCGCTGCACGAGGATCGCGGTGATGAGGATGCGAACGTCGGGCAGGTTGATCCGGTCGCCGAGTCCGAGGAGCGCGTCCTCGAAGGGAAGCCCGAACCGCTGTTCCTCGAAGACCGCGCGGAACTCGGAGGCGACCGGCTCCGGGGATTCCTCGGCGAGCATCTTGAGGCCGGCCGAGAGTGGGTGCCCCGCCCGAACGGCCCGGGTCAGGTGGTCGATGGCGCCAGGGAGCTGCGCCTCGAGTGCCGCGGTCCGCTTTACCGCTTTCCTGTTCACGTGGAACCGGGGCAGCCATGCGCCCGCGGCCATGCCGAAGACGGCCAGGAACGGGGACTGCGTCGTCAGCCAGAGAAGACCGCCGAGGAAGAGGGCCAGGAGCGTCGTGTAGAGGACGAAGCGCTCGATCTTCCAGTTGAGCCCCGCCTGGGCGATCCGGTCCTCCACACCCTGGAAGCCCGGTAGGTCGTTGAAGAACCGCCGCAATGGGCGCTCGGCCTCGGCCATGCGCAGCAGCGTCTGGTGCTCCGACTCCGTGCGCATGGTCTCGAGCTCGTGCAGCGCCTCCGAAACGGAGCGCCGCTTGCGCCACTCACGCATCATGTTGGCGCCGGACACCATCGTGACCACGGTGAGCATGGCGGCCAGGGCGGCGAGGATGGCGAATGCCTGGGGATTGAACATGAGCCGTCCTCCTAGGCCGTCGCGGCGCGGAGGTCGCTGAACATGCTGGCCGGGAGCGCAAAGCCGTGCGCCTTGAGCCGGTCCGCGCACTTGGGCCGGATCCCGGTGGGGCGGATCTGACCCAACACCTTGCCGTCCTGGCCGATGCCCTCCCGACGGAACTGGAAGATCTCCTGGAGGGTGATCACCTCGCCCTCCATCCCCACGATCTCCGACAGCTGAACGAGACGTCGCTTCCCGTCGGAGAAGCGGGCGAGCTGGACGATGATGTGGACGGCGCTGGCGATCTGGTTGCGCACCGCACGCTCGGGGAGGTTGAGGTTCCCCATGGCGACCATGGTCTCGAGGCGGTTCAGCGCATCGCGCGGAGAGTTCGAGTGCAGCGTCGTAAGCGACCCGTCGTGCCCCGTGTTCATGGCCTGCAGCATGTCGATGGCTTCGGAGCCACGGACCTCGCCCACCACGATCCGATCCGGGCGCATCCGGAGGGCGTTGATCACGAGCTGCCGCTGACCCACGGATCCCTGCCCCTCGACGTTGGGCGGGCGCGTCTCGAGGCGGACCACGCGGGGCTGCCGGAGCTGGAGCTCCGCCGAGTCCTCGATGGTGATGATCCGCTCGGTGGGCGGGATGTACGACGACAGGATGTTGAGCAGCGTCGTCTTGCCCGCGCCCGTGCCCCCCGAGATGAGCACGTTGAGCCGAGACTTCACGACGGCATTCAGGAACTCGGCCACCGGCTCCGTCAGGGTCTCCATGCCAATGAGGTCCTCGGTGGTGAGGACGTCTGCCTTGAACTTCCGGATGGAGAGATGGGGACCGTCGATGGAGAGCGGCGGGATGATTGCGTTGACGCGGGACCCGTCCTGCAGGCGCGCGTCCACCATGGGCGACGAGTCGTCGATGCGGCGTCCGACACCCGACACGATCCGGTCGATCACCTGCATGAGGTGGCGGTCGTTCTGGAACCTCACGTCCGTGTCGTACAGCTTGCCGTTCCGTTCCACGATGACCCGGGAGTAGGTATCGACCAGGACGTCGGAGACGCTCGGATCGTCCATGAGCGGCTGGAGCGGACCCAGGCCGAAGATCTCGTCGATGACCTGGGTGATCAGGCGGTCCCGTTCCTCGACGTTGAGCGGGACGGCTTCCTGCTCCAGGAGGTCCTTCACCACATCCGCGATGGTGCGGTTTACCTCGCCCCTGTCCAGCCGATCGAGGTTGGAGAGGTTCAACCGCTCGAGCAGAAGCCGGTGGATCCGCGTCTTGACGTCCAGCGAGCTGTGCTTGTCGTCCGGGGCCGCGCCGTTGGTCTTCTTCGGCGAAGCGGGTGTGTCCAAAGCCGCCACGGGTCCGGCACCATTTTCGAGGGACGTGGCCGGCGTGGGTCTGGCCTGGGTCGTCTTCATCCGCCACTCAGGCATGGTTCATCGCCTCCCGGGACGTATCGATCCGGCGGCTCGAGGCCGTCTTCTTGAAGAGGCGACCCAGCAGGGGCATCCTCCGCTTCTTCGCTCCGGCGCGCCCGGCGATCTTCGACGCCAGGGATTCGATCTCCTGGGCGTACCGGGCGTTTCCGTGGAGCACCAGAGGCCGACCCGTGCTCAGCGACTCGATTACGGTCTTGAAGTCGTTGCTCAGGGTCCCGTAGACCGAAAGGCCGACGGTGGACTCGAGGTCGTCGAGCGAGACCAGGGCGTTCTTGCTGTAGCGGTTGACGATCAACCGGATGCGACGCTCGCCGTCCGGAGTCATGTCCTTCAGGATCGGCATGCTGCGCTTCAGGTTGCGCACCGAGCAGAGGTCGAGGTTCGTGACCACGAAGATGTCGTCGGCCGGCTGCATGGCGGCCAGCGCAGGCGGTGCCAGGGACTTCGACGTATCCACCACCACGTAGTCGTACTGGTGGCGCAGGAAGGAGAGCACCGAGGAGATCTGTTCCGGCGTCACCTCCTGGCCGGTCTCGGGCTGGAAGGGGGCCGACAGGACGTGCACGCCCGACTCATGACGCTCGATGTAGGACGTGAGCAGATCCTCGTCCATCCGGTGGAAGTTCTTGAGCAGATCCACCAGGTGGAACCGGGGCTTCAGCCCCATGAACGAGGCGATCTCGCCCAGCTCCAGGTCCAGGTCGACCAGGAGCGTCTTCTTGCCGGTCAGCCGGTGCAGATCGATACCGACGTTCATGGCGACGGTGGTGCATCCGGTCCCGCCCTTGGGGCTTACGAACGCCATCACCTTGCCCGAAGCCCGGCGCACGCTCCCCCCGGCGAGACCCATCCGGTGGAGCAGGCGGTCGATGGCGTCGGTGAGATCTTCGACCGAGGGCTGACCGTCCATCACCTCCGAGATGCCGGAGCGCATCGCCTCGACGAGCTGATCCCGGGGAAGCTCCGGTCCACACGCGATGATCCCCACACCCGGGTTCGATCGCGTGAGGATGCCGGCCAGCCGGATCCCATCGTCCGCCTCCGGTCCCAGGTCGAGAAAGATGACCTGGGGGTCGTACTGCTGGATCGGCGTCATGGGCTCGCGGAGCAGGTCCTCCGGAGTCGAATCCGTCTCCAGGCCGATCTCGACCTGGCCATGGGTCGCCTCCACTGCCCGGCTCACGTTCGTGCGGAGCGATTCGTCTGCTGCGATGAGCGCGGCGCGAACCGGCTCCCTCTTTCCGTCGTTCGTCATGCTTGCGGCCTTTTCGGGGGATCTCATCGGATGAGCCGTAGCCTTTTGACCAGGGACCCGGTGCGTGCTCCGCGATCGGAAGTGGAGCCTGTGGAGGACACGTAGTACATGAACCGGCCGACGACCGGATCCTGGGGAGAGTCCTGCTTCTCGATGAAGAAGCGCGCAAAGTTGTTGAACTGAATCGACTGGCGCCCACCCTTCGTGATCTGGGTGGGATCGAAGAGCGCGACGGTGATGATCCGCGGGCTGTCGTTGCCGAACGGGCTGACCACGCGGTTGTCGCCGTCGTCCCAATACGCGTCGGGATCCTCGGCAATCAGAGCAGCCACGCCCTGCGCCGTGGGACCGACCATGTTGCCGGGCTCGATGTCGTATTCCTGATCCAGGTCGATGACGGAGGCGTTGCAGCTGCAGATGTTCCGGCGGTAGGCGGCGGCGCCACGGCCCTTGGAGCCGCCGACCCCACCGTTCCCGCCTTTTCCGTTCCCGTTTCCGTTCCCGTTGTTGGTCCCGCCGTTCCCGTTGTTGGTCCCGCCGTTCCCGTTGTTGGTCCCGCCGTTCCCGTTGTCGATCCCGCCGTTCCCGTTGTCGATCCCGCCG